>JACMOI010000089.1 GCA_014378105.1 Pseudopedobacter sp. | reverse complement strand
GTTCAAATATTTCGTTATGCCATTTCATACACGCAGCAGCGTTCGCAGGTTCTTTCCATGTAAGCCAATAGGTAAGATGTGCTGCGCCTGCCTGACGGAGTTCGAAAGCCGTAGCATCCCGTGCAATACGGCACACTTCGCCATGCATATAGTGACTTAAATCAAAGAATACTTTACCTGATTGCGGAGGCTGGTTAACACATTCCACAACAAAGTCTATTACTTCATCAGACATTCGTTCAATATAAGAGCCTTTGTTTGAAACATAGGGGTCTGTACCCAAATCACCACCTGGCTCCATTGCATATACTTCAGAAAATAATCTTCTTTTTAAAGAATCCCTTTCGGGTTTAGCAAACTTTCGAAACTGGTTGAGAAGCGTTTCACCACTATCCAAATCACCAAAATAAACAAACTCTACCCAGCATTCTTTACTTGTTAAATAGCAGTCTGCCTGAAGTTCATCCGGTGCGTTGCTCATGAATTCGTTAAAAAACTTTAAGATGGAACGAGCCTTACTAATTGGATAAACCAAACTACCTCCAATCATTTCATTCACCGGGTGCAATTGATATTCAAAAGAAGTAGCAATACCAAAATTACCACCGCCTCCCCGAATAGCCCAAAACAGGTCATCATTAACCTTTGTATCCGTATGGAGTACTTTAAGATCCGCCGTTACAATACGGGCATGTAAAAGGTTATCGCTGGTTGCACCATATTTACCTGTAAGCCATCCCAAGCCTCCACCTAATACAAGTCCCGAACCCACGCTTCCACATTCTCCCAAAACAGGTGCAAGACCATAAACCGCTGTAGCAGTAAGGATTTCTGCGGCTGTTGCACCTGCAGATACAATGGCTGTTTTTTTATCCCTGTTTATAGTTACTCTCTTCATTTGCGAAAGGTCAACCACCATTCCATTTTCTACTGTTCCCCATCCCATGTTACTGTGGTTACCCGAACGCACCGCTATTTCCAATTGATGTTGTTGGGCGAATTCCAGCGATTTTAAAACATCCTGTTCATCTTTGCAAATGGCAATAAGAGAAGGATGCCTGTCCAAATCAGGGTTTACATAACCCGCCTGACGTTTATGTTCGTATTGAGCATCGTTCGGCAGAATAATTTGCCCGCCGAAATTCTTTCTAAACTTATTGATGGCATCCTTATCAAGTACAGAAGAAAACGATTTTGAACTTTGCCTGCAGGAAAACAGAAAAGGGAACAGGGCTGTTGTTATTGCAGACTGCCTGATAAAATCTCTACGTGTTTTTATTCTTGGCATGATACTCATATATTACTTCGATTAAACAAGAAACAGATTCATATTCCCTTTGCACAAAATATTTATATTTACGCAATTTGTCTGAGTAATAAATGTTTGAAAACAAATATAAGTATTTATCATCGGCTAATTTATCTCTTAAAATTTTCAGGATAGAAATTAAGAAATGAGAATCCTCTGAAAAAAAAACCGGAAATAATTTACATTGTAACCAAGTTATAACCTTGGCAAATGACGTGGTTAAAACATATCTGTACCGCTTGTATAAAAATGTACCATAAGCAGCAGCATAAATTTCTTCTGCCGATTTTTCAACCCCAATCATTTACTATATTTATTGCCTGATAATAAGTTTTACCTAAACTCCATTATATGAAAAAAATGAGATTTTTATTTGTGCTTTCCGTTATATTTTTTTTTACAGATCACTTAAATGCGCAATCCACCTTTCCTGTAAATGATGTATCCAATCCCAAAGAAGGCTGCTATGCATTTATAAATGCAACCATTGTTACCAATTCCCAAACAACTTTACAAAATGCATCGCTGGTTATTCGGAAAGGAAAAATTGAGGCCGTTGGTACCAAATTAACTTTGCCAAAAGATGCAGTGATAGTAGATTGTAACGGAAAATATATTTATCCTTCGTTTATTGATATGTATTCAGATTATGGAAGTGAAACAGCACAAAAAAGTGGCAGCGTTCAACGGGGACAATCTCAGTTTTTATCCACTACAAAAGGAGCCTATGGATGGAACCAGGCCATCAGGTCGGAAAATGATGCGGCTACCTCATTTGCTGTAAATGATACTAAAGCAAAAGACTTGCGTGCTATCGGTTTTGGTACTGTATTAACGCACCAGATGGATGGTATCTCAAGAGGTACCGGTGCTGTTGTAACACTTGCAAATGAAAAAGAAAATTTAGTGATGATTAAAGAAAAGGCTTCAGCTAATTACTCATTTAATAAAGGAAGTTCCACACAAGATTATCCTACATCGCTGATGGGTAGTATTGCCTTACTACGACAAAATTTTTTAGATGCACAATGGTATAAAACAAAACCTGCCGGAGAGGGAACTAACCTGTCATTGCAGGCATTTTTAGATAACCAGTTGTTGCCACAGATTTTTGAAAGCAGTGATAAGTGGAGCGACCTTAGAGCTGATAAGATAGGGGATGAATTTGGTGTTCAATTTATCATTCGTGCTGCCGGTAATGAGTACCAGCGTATCAGCGAAGTAAAGTCAACCAATGCATCATTTATTGTTCCTTTAAATTTTCCACAAGCGATGGATGTGGAAGATCCTACAGATGCAAGATTTGTAGCACTGGCAGAGATGAAGCATTGGGAAATGGCACCTGCCAACCCTGCTGCATTTGAAAAAGCGAATATTAATTTTGCGTTAACTGCCAACGGATTAAAAGAAACCGGTTCTTTTTTCAGTAACCTGCGTAAGGCAATACAGTTAGGTTTAAGCGAACAAAAAGCATTAAAAGCACTAACTGAAACACCGGCCACTTTGTTAGGTATGTACGATAAAGTTGGTAGTATTGAAACAGGTAAAATTGCTAACTTCTTAATTACCTCTGCACCTATTTTTTCTGAAAAAAATATTGTATATCAGAACTGGATACAAGGCAATAAATATACCTTGATGGAGGATGGATGGAAAGATATCAGAGGCAATTATAATTTAGTGATCAACAACACGCCACACACATTGTCTGTAACAGGAGATATATCAAAACCATCTGCAGAAATTATTGGTACTGATACAACAAAAGTTGATCTTAAAATAAAAGATAAACTGATATTGATGGTAATTAATTATAAAAAAGACAGTGCCAATGCTGCAAGATTAAGTGGTGTAATCAGTGAAGATGCATGGAGTGGAACAGGCGAAACTATTGGAGGAAAACAATTATCATGGACAGCAGTAAAAGCCGGCAGCCAGGTGTTGGCTGCTGACACAACCGGCAAAAAAAAGAAAGATACTGTTGCTGCTGTTGGGGGTGAAATTACTTACCCTTTTAATGGCTACGGTTTTACAACCACGCCGATACAGCAAAATATTTTAATAAAGAATGCCACTGTTTGGACCAATGAAAAAGAAGGTGAGTTAGCCAATACGGATGTATTAATTAAGAACGGAAAAATAGCAGCCATTGGTAAAAATTTATCCGATGTGGCTGCAAAAATAATAGATGGTACGGGTAAACATTTGTCGCCAGGTATTATTGATGAGCATTCACATATTGCAGGCACGGGGGGAATCAATGAATGTTCGCAATCTGTTACTTCCGAAGCAAGGATTGCAGATGTGCTCGATCCCGAAGACATTGATATTTATCGTCAACTTAGTGGCGGTGTTACCAGCAGCCATATTTTACACGGTAGTTGCAATACCATTGGCGGGCAAACACAATTAATAAAACTTCGCTGGGGTGCAAGTGCAGAACAACTTAAATTTAGCAACTGGGATCCTTTTATAAAATTTGCCCTTGGCGAAAACGTAAAACGTTCTTATTCTCAAACTAACAACCGTTTTCCGGATACACGAATGGGTGTGGAAGAAGTGATGACAGATGCTTTTACAAGAGCAAGAGAATACGAAAAATTACCGGCAGGCAAAAGAAGAGATTTAGAGTTGGATGCATTGGTTGAGATTCTAAATAAAAAACGTTTTATAACCTGCCACTCCTACGTACAAAGTGAGATCACTTCGATGATGAGGGTAGCTGAAAAGTTTGGCTTTTCAGTAAATACTTTTACGCATATTTTGGAAGGATACAAGGTAGCAGATAAAATGAAAGTACACGGTGCCAGCGCTTCCACATTCAGCGATTGGTGGGCTTATAAAATGGAAGTGGTGGATGCCATTCCGCAGAATGCTTATTTGATGCAAAAGGCCGGTCTTAATGTTGCCATCAATTCCGATGACGGAGAAATGGCAAGACGCCTTAACCAGGAAGCCGCTAAAAGTGTAAAATACACAGACATGAGCGAAGAAGATGCATTAAAAATGGTCACACTAAACCCGGCAATTATGCTGCATGTGGCAAACAGAACAGGCAGTATTAAAACCGGTAAAGATGCAGACCTTGTTTTGTGGAGCGATAACCCATTAAGTATTTACGCACGTGCCGAAAAAACCATTGTTGACGGCATTGTTTATTTTGACAATGAAAAAGATAAATTATTAAGAGAAGCCATTGTAAAAGAAAGAGCCAGGTTGATACAGAAAATGATAGGTGCAAAAAAGGGCGGCGAGAAAACTTCTCCTGCAGCGCCTTCTTTCCGTGAGAAAAATTATTGTGAAGAAGACATTCACACGGACAAAGCTTTCTGGGGAAAAATAGAAAAAAATAATCTTTCTATCGACAATCAGTAAATTTTTAGTGGCTTCAGCAATAGCCATATTCACATAATTATATTCCATGTTCAGGCAAGCCTGGCAAAAAATAAACAGCATGAAAAAAATATTCTTACCAATCGTTTTACTGTTTTCTATAACTGTTGCGGCGCAGGAAAATATGCATCCTTCGCCGGCACAAACCGGTACCATCGCTCTAACAAACGGGGTAATACATATTGGTAACGGTGAGGTTATTGAAAATGGTATGATCGTTTTCAGCAATGGCAAAATTATTGATGTGCGGCCTTCGGCATCCATTATGGATATTAAAGTGTTTGATCTTAAAGGCAAACATGTTTATCCGGGTGTAATTGCTTCCAGTACCAACCTTGGTTTGGTAGAAATAAGTGCTGTAGGTGCCACAGCTGATTATGAAGAGTTGGGTGATATTAATCCCAGCATCCGTTCTTTGGTAGCTTACAATACGGATAGTAAGGTGATCAATACATTGCGGAGTAATGGGGTTTTGTTAGCACACATTGTTCCGCAGGGAGGTAGTATCAGCGGCACCTCATCTGTAGTGCAATTAGATGCATGGAATTGGGAAGATGCAGCTTACAAGAAAGATATGGCGGTTCATTTCAATTGGCCAACAGCGAAAACCAGAGGAGGGGGAAGAAGAGGTGGAGCAGTCATTTCAGAAGATCAGCAAAAAGAACGTTACCAAAAGCAATTAACGGAGCTCAATAACTATTTTGCAGAAGCAAAAGCCTATGCAAGTACAGAAAAGCCAAATACTTTTAATGCTCGTTTCGATGCTATGAAAGGGCTTTTCAACGGCAACAAAAAAGCAATGGTCAATGTAAATGATCAAAAGGACATCATTGTAGCAGTAAAATTCTTCGAAAGTTTTGGAATCACGCCGGTTTTGGTTGGGGCAGAAGATGCAGTAGAAATTACTGGATTTTTGAAAGATCATAACGTTCCCATTATTATGTATGAAAGTCAATCGTTACCAGTAAATGATGACGATGATGTTTATTTGCCGTACAAAAACGCAAAAATTTTGCATGATGCTGGCTTGTTAATAGCGATGAGCGTTGATGGATATTGGCAACAACGCAACTTGCCTTTCATGGCAGGTGTAAGTGCTGCTTACGGTTTGACTAAAGAAGAAGCTTTGGCTACCATCACTTCAAACACCGCTAAAATTTTAGGAATTGATAACATGACAGGTACTTTAGAAGTTGGTAAAGATGCTAACATCATTATCTCCGAAGGTGACGCTTTAGACATGATGACTAATAACGTCACTACCGCCTTTATACAAGGAAGATCTATTGATTTAAATAACGTACAAAAACAACTGTACAAGAAATACGCAGAAAAATACGGCATCAAAGCTGATTGATTTTCGAAAAGCAATAGCACTACGTTTGGCGAACGATAGTCCCGTCTTCTGCTAAATCTTTTAATGATTTTAAAAATAAACATTAAAAGGATACCGCTGCCAGCCGGGTTTAGGCACAAAGGTTAACCTATTTTAACTCCCTGAGAATTAATTTTTTCAGGGAGTTTTTATTTGGTATCGGTTTAATTACATCTGGTATTAGAAATAACATCCTTGAAAATGTTGTTTCGAAATTTAAAACGCTGAAAGGTTCGAAATCCTGTCGGCGTTTTAAATAAATTCAGCTTTTGGAATGTTAAGTGATATCGTATCTAAATAAATATTTCCAATCCGAATTAACTAAGCACTCATCAACTAAACCTGACATTTAAAACATAAAAATAAATTTATAATCCTTGGATTTAACATCCATGGATGTTAAATTTGTAGAATGAAAATTGAAGAAGAATTAAAACACGAGTTTGGCAGTTTGCAACAAAGGGCATTCACCAACATCATCTTCACTTCTAATTGGGTTTTAAATAAAATTTCTGTCGCTTTAAAACCAACAGGTTTGTCTCTTCAACAATTTAATGCTTTATCTATATTAGATGGACAACCTGAAAAAGCGGCAACAGTTAATCTTATCAAAGATCGTTTGATTGATAGGATGCCCAATGTTTCTAGGCTATTGAATAAGCTCATGGAAAAAGGGTTCATCCAAAAAGAGCGATACAGCATCGATCAACGAGTAGTTACTATCAAAATCACGTTAAAAGGAATAGCTATAAAAAAGACTGGACGTGAATTGATTGATGGCGTAGTTATTGATTTAAATGATGAGCAATCCAATCTACTTAATGATTTATTAGAGAAAATAAGGAAGTAAAAAAATTTAATAAAATATCATCCATGGATGTTAAGTCCTGGATTTAAAATAAGTATCATGAACAAAGTAATTGTATTAAATAGTCGACCGGTTGGTAAACCAACTTTAAAAGATTTCAAATTTATTGAAGAAGACAATCCTATTTTAAAAGATGGAGAAGTTTTGTTAAAGACGCTTTATGTTTCTGTTGATCCCTATTTACGTGGTAGGATGAGTGATGCAAAATCTTATGTTGCACCTTTTGAACTCAACAAACCTATTCAGTCTGCAATTGTAGCAGAAGTTACAGATTCAAAAAACGGTGATTTTAAAATAGGTGATTTTATAACTGGCGGGTTAGATTGGAAACAGTTTCAAACATCAAGTGGAAAAGGTTTAACGAAAGTGGATGTGAATGCCGCCGACCTTTCTGCTTATTTAGGCATTTTAGGAATGACAGGTTTAACCGCTTATTCTGGATTGATAAATATTGCAAATCCTCAAAAAGGAGAAACATTGGTAGTTTCTGGCGCAGCAGGAGCTGTTGGAAGTGTAGTTGGTCAAATTGGAAAAATATTAGGCTGCAAAGTGATTGGCATAGCTGGTTCAGATGAAAAAGTAGAAATGCTGAAATCTAAGTTTGGTTTTGATGAAGGCATCAATTATAAAACTACAACTGATATGAAAAAGGCGATTAAAGATGCTGCTCCAAATGGCGTTGATATTTATTTTGATAACGTTGGGGGAGAAATATCCGATGCCGTTTTAGCCAATATCAACAAATTTGCAAGAGTGCCAGTTTGTGGTGCAATATCAACCTATAATGAAACTGAAGTTTCTATGGGACCAAGAGTACAATCAACTTTAGTAAAAAACAGTGTGTTGATGCAGGGTTTTATAGTTTCTAATTATGCCGATAAATTTCCAGAAGCCATCAAAAAACTAAGTAGATGGTTAAAAGAAGGTCAGTTAACTTATTCAGAAACTGTTGTTGATGGCTTTGAGAATATTCCGCAAGCATTTATGGATTTGTTTGAAGGAAAAAACGAAGGAAAAATGATTGTTAAAATTTAAGAAAATGAATAAAATTAAAATAGATATCGTATCAGATTTGGTGTGTCCTTGGTGTTACATTGGTCAAAAAAGACTTAATGATGCTTTGGCACAATCAGATTATGAAGCGGAAATTTCTTGGAAACCGTTTCAACTTCATCCGGAGTTGGAGAAGGAAGGTATGGAAAAAAATGCTTTCCTATTTAAAAAATTCGGGCAACAAGGAGCAAATCTTTTTGATCAGATTAAAACCGTAGCCGATTCAGAATCTTTAGCAATGAATCCAGAAAAAATCACAAACATCCCAAATACAGTAAATGTTCATCGCTTAATGTGGTTAGCCAAAAAGCAAGGGAAAGATTTAAAATTGGCTATCAGTTTATTTGAGGCATATTTTGTAGAGGGTAAAGACTTTTCAGAACCAAAAACACTGGTTAAAATTGGCGAAGCTTGTGGGTTAATTAAATCTGAAATTAAAAGTTTTTTAGCATCTGATGAAGCTAGGGATGAAGTTTTGGCAGAGGAGAAAATGTACCGAGAAGCAGGTATCCAAGCAGTTCCTACTTTTATCATCAATGATAAATATATGATTCAAGGGGCGCAAACGCCAGCTGTTTTTTTAGATGCGTTTAAGCAACTAGGATTAGAAAATAAGGAAGGCCAGTTTCAATGTACTGGTGATGAATGTTAATATTAAATGTAAAAAAATAAATCATGTTAAATTTTGAATTTAAAAACCCCACCAAAATCATTTTTGGTAAAGGACAAATAGAAAAAGTAGCTTCAGAAATTCCAGCTAACGCAAAAATATTAATGCTTTATGGTGGTGGTAGCATCAAAAAAAACGGCATTTATGAGCAAGTAAAAAATGCTTTAAAAAGTTTTGAAGTCGTTGAATTTGGAGGCATACCTGCCAATCCTGAATATGAAATTTTAATGGATGCATTAAAAATTATTAAGGACGAAAAAATCACTTATATGCTTGCTGTAGGTGGTGGTTCTGTAATTGATGGAACTAAATTTCTTTCTTCTGCTGCTTTATATGACGGTGAAACTCCATGGGATATTTTAAAGAATTCCATCAAAACAGAAAAAGGATTGCCATTTGGAGTGGTTTTAACTTTACCAGCAACAGGTTCAGAAATGAATTCAGGTTCTGTAATTACAAGAAGAGAAACACAAGAAAAATTAGGAATGGGGGGTCCCGGATTATTTCCTCAATTCTCTATTTTAGATCCGGAGGTAGTACAATCAATTCCTCAGCGACAGTTAGCCAACGGAATTACGGATGCCTTTACCCATGTTTTAGAACAATACATGACTTACCCAATTGGTGCTGCTTTACAAGATCGTTTTGCAGAAAGTATTATGCAAACATTAATTGAGTTGGCGCCAAGAATCACCAATAATCCATCTGATTATGAAGCGGCATCTAATTTTATGTGGAGCTGTACCATGGCTTTAAATGGCTTAATACAAAAAGGAGTGCCAACAGATTGGGCAGTGCATGCAATCGGGCATGAGTTAACAGCACAATTTGGAATAGACCATGCAAGAACTTTGGCGGTAATTGCACCTAGTCATTACAGATATAATTTGGAAGCTAAAAAAGAAAAAATGGCTCAATATGGTAAAAGAGTTTGGGGAATAAATGAAGGCGATACACTCGCTATTGCTAAGGCAGCCATTATTAAAACAGAAGACTTCTTTAAATCCTTAGATATTGACATCAAACTTTCTGACTATACCGATGACTATAAAGGAACGGCAGAAAAAATTGCTAAAAGATTTACAGAAAGAGGTTGGGTTGGTTTAGGTGAGCACAAAACATTGGCTCCGGCGGATGTAGAGAAAATTGTAGAAATGAGTTATTAATTTAAAAAATGAAAACAATAATTATGAAAGTATTAATCGTATTAACATCACATAGCGAATTAGGAAACACAGGTGAAAAAACAGGTTTTTGGGTAGAAGAATTTGCCGCACCTTATTATGTATTGGCAGATGCAGGTGTAGAATTAACCATTGCTTCGCCAAAAGGTGGACAACCACCTATAGACCCCAAAAGCGATACTGCGGATGCTCAAACTGATGCAACTAAAAGGTTTCATCAGGATGAAGCATTAAAAACAAAATTGGCGTATTCTGTTAAATTATCAGAAGTAAATCAAGCGGATTATGATGCCGTATTTTACCCAGGCGGTCATGGTCCACTTTGGGATTTAGCAAATGATGAAACTTCGATCAAATTAATTGAAGATTTCTACAAGCATGAAAAGCCAGTTGCGTTTGTTTGCCATGCTCCCGCTGCTTTGGTCAAAGTGAAAGCATCAAATGGCGAGCCATTGGTAAAAGGAAAAGAAGTTACGGGATTCTCAAATTCAGAAGAAGAAGCTGTACAATTAACTAAAGTAGTACCTTTTCTTTTAGAAGATGAAATGAAAAAATTGGGTGGAAATTATAGCAAAGGAGCTGATTGGAGTTCTTATGTGAAGAAGGATGGTTTATTAATTACAGGACAGAATCCTGGATCATCTGAGGAAGCTGCTAAAGTGCTTTTAGAAACTCTAAATGCACCTAAATAAGTTAAGCAGATATATTTAAAAAAAGGGGAAAGATTGTTTTTCCCCTTTTTTGTTTCACAAATATTTGGAAATATAAAATCGAGTGCTATATTTGTAGTGTACTATTTAACTAATACACTAATATGGTTAATATTTCTAATCTCACCTTTGGTTATGGAAAGCAAAAGCTCTTTCAAAACATTTCTTTGGAGCTTAAGGCAGGACATATTTATGGCTTGCTAGGAAAAAATGGAGCAGGAAAATCCACATTATTAAAAAGCATTGCTGGATTAATATTTCCAAAAGAAGGCACTTGTGTTGTAAATGGCTTCTCTTCAAAAAAAAGAATACCTAACTTTTTACAAGAAGTGTTTTTTCTTCCAGAAGATATTTACCTGCCCTCGGTAAATGCTAAACAGTTTGCAGAAAACACAGGATGTTTTTATCCAAATTTTAATGCCAATCAATACTTCAAATTACTCCATCTCTTTAATATTAATGAGACGAAGGAATTAGATCACCTTTCTTTTGGTCAGCAAAAAAAAGTAATGATTGCTTTTGGACTATCTACTAATACCTCTTTATTGATAATGGACGAACCGACAAATGGTCTGGATATTCCTTCTAAAAGTCAGTTTAGGAAAGTAATTGCATCTTCTTTAAATGAGGATAGGTGCATTGTTATTTCTACTCATCAAGTGAGAGACTTGGATAATTTAATAGATAGGATTTTGGTACTTCACGATCATCAGATTGTTCTAAATAGAAGTATAGATGAAATTGCGGAAAAAGTAAGCTTTGGGGTAAAAGCTACTTCTGATGCAACAGATATCTACATAGAAGAAACCATTAAAGGCTTAAATGTAATTTCCTTAAATGAGGATGAAAATTACAGTAAAGTTGATATGGAGCTCTTATTTAATGCCATTATTAATAATAACCAATCATTAACAGAAATTTTTAAATAAAGGAAGATGAATAACGTATTTAACTTAAGGCGTTTTATTATGCTTTTTAAAAAGCACAGCATTGAGCATGGGAAGAGTTACCTTTTTTCAATCGCCACTTTAACTGGGCTTCTCTTGATTTTCTTAAGTGCTGTTTCTTATATGAATGCTGGCCGACTGACACAAAATAGTCAAACCGTGGTTTTTATGATTGGAGTTACATTTGCTGGAACTATTTTCACTAGTCTTTCATTTAATGAATTAAGCGACAAAAGAAAAGCAGTTTCTTATTTGACTTTACCCGCATCACAGTTTGAAAAATATTTGGTTGCTTGGTTGTATTCTTATGTAATATTTCAACTTGTATTCTTAATATGCTTTTACGCGATGGATTTTCTAGTTGTTATTTTAAGTACTAAAGATTCAAATGACCCTAATAAAGTATTAGATCTTTTTGAAGCCAATAGAAAACCCTATATCGTGGCTTTCATCTTTTTGTTTTTCCATTCATTTGTTTTTCTAGGATCAATAATATTCAAAAAAGCACACTTCGTAAAAATAGCATTTACATTTTTTGTGCTGGTTGCTGCATTTTCTTTATTAAATAAGTTCATAATTAGCTCAATGATTAATGAAAATAAATTAAGTGTGTTTGTACCTTTTTCTGGTGTTGGTTTTGTTGAAAAAGGTAAATATTATAATATCGATTACTTAACACCATTGTATTTAGGTTTAATGTTGCTATTTGCAATAGTTGGTTTATTATGGTTGAGTGCGTTTTATAAGTTAAAGGAGAAGGAAGTATGATGAATTTTAAAGATAAAGAGGCCATTTACCTTCAAATTGCAGATTATGTGGCTGAACATATTATGTTGGGCAAATGGTTGGCAGATGAAAAAATACCCTCAGTTAGAGACCTTGCCGGAGATTTACAGGTAAACCCAAATACTGTGATGAGAACCTACGAATATTTACAAAATCAGGAGATTATTTTTAATAAAAGAGGACTTGGATTATTTGTAATGGAAAATGCTACATCTAAGATTAAAAGTATCAGAAAAGAACGTTTTCTTCAACAAGAGCTCCCCGATTTTTTCCGAAGCCTGTATCTTTTAGATATTTCTTTGGAAGAATTAAAATCTAGGTATGAAAACTTTAAAGCACAAAACTTCAATCCATAATAATTATGAAAACGAGTAATAAAATTTTAGTATTTATCATCATCACCATTATTTCTTCATTGGTGTTTTATGATTTTAAATTAAAGGCAGAATATAAAAAAGGTGAATTCAGAAGTCGGTTTTATAAAATGAAAGAAGTAAAGCTAAACGACTTTAATGCAATCAATAACAAGGCGAGTAATATTTTTAATTTAAGTATTGAACAAGGCGACCATTTTGCGATATGGGTTGATGAAGATTTACCAAAAAAATTAAAATTCGAGGTTAAAAATCATGAACTGAGTATTGAATATCATTTTGAGAATGATAAGTATGAAAGTCATATTGGTAAAGTGGTGATTATTTGCCCAAGCTTAGAAAAGTTCGTTGCTGGAAGTTCGTACAGTAGTATTTCCAAGATCAAAGGAAGTACTAACTATAATTATTATTTAAGTGATGAAAAAACAGTGATCAACAATTTTAACCAAAAAAGGTTAAATCTTCAGATTGACCCTCTTACCATGGTGGTTTTGGAAAACAACAAATTACAATTTCTAAATGCTGTTATAGGTGATAAAACTGAAGGAAAAGGAACATTAACCGTAGAGAGTAACAATCAAATTGAACAATCTGATTTTAAAGTTAATGGGCACAGCACTTTAAATCTTAGCAATCCAAAAATCTCAACAGCAAAATTCAATTTTTCAGATAGCGCCGATGTAAGTATGAGTGGAAATGCTTTGAAATTGTTATTTAAATAAAAATAACTCTAACACATTTATATTGTGAAAATGGCAAATGATTTTATCATTTGCCATTTCATTCTTTACACTAAAATCAAGTTTATTTCTTTCAATTCTTCCTCAGAAAATTGAATATTATCCAGCGCTTTTATAGCGTCTAAAACTTGTTCAGGTTTACTAGCACCAATTAAAACCGAAGTAATTCTTTCGTCTTTTAAAATCCAGGATAAAGCCATGTGTGCTAATTTTTGTCCTCGCTTTTGGGCGATGGTATTCAATTTGGATATCGCATCCAAACGCTCTTTGGTTAAATGCTTTTCATTCAAGAAAACCCCGCTGGTTGCTACTCTAGAATCTTCGGGAACGCCATGTAAATATTTATCGGTCAATAAACCCTGAGCTAAAGGAGAGAATGGAATACAACCCACACCTTCTTCTTCTAATAAATTTAATAAGTCGTCTTCCACCCAGCGTTCAAACATCGAGTATCTGGGTTGGTGAATTAAACAGGGTGTTCCTAAATCTCTCAAAATTTGGAACGCTTTTTTAGCTTCTTCTGGTTGGTAATTAGAAATGCCAACATATAATGCTTTTCCTTGACGAACGATCAAGTCTAAAGCACTCATTGTTTCTTCTAATGGTGTATCAGGATCTGGGCGATGATGATAGAAGATGTCTACATAATCTAATTGCATCCGCTTTAAGCTTTGATCTAAGCTGGAAACCAAATATTTTTTTGAGCCCCATTCTCCATAAGGACCTTCCCACATATAATAACCCGCTTTTGACGAAATAATCAGTTCATCGCGATGAGCAGAAAAATCTTGTTTTAATAATTTACCAAAATTTTCCTCGGCCGACCCGGGAGGCGGACCATAATTGTTTGCTAAATCAAAATGAGTGATACCCGCATCAAATGAAGTACGTAAGATTTTTCGACTATTCTCAAAATCATTAACATGTCCGAAATTATGCCATAAGCCTAAGGAAAACGCTGAAAGTTTTAATCCGCTTTTACCACATCGGCGGTATTGCATATTTTGGTAACGATCAGGAGAGGCTATATAGGTCATGTTTAGTATGTTTGTGATAAAGTTAAAAGGTTTTTAGAATATTTAATCCGTATGAAGTGAATTTAAAACAGCGAATTACTTTTTCTAATTTATCTTTACCAAAAATCAATTGAGGTATTTCTTTCACATAGGGTATAAAGGTTTAAACTATCAGGGCTGGCAAAAGAATGCGCTTTACAATAGTGTTCAAAAAGTCATAGAAGATAAAATTGCTCAGGTTTTAAAATTTCCGGTAAGCATTAATGGCTGCGGGAGAACGGATGCAAAGGTGAATGCGAGTCAGTTCTTTTTTCATGCGGATATTGATCAAGATTGTGACGCTACTTTCTTTTTTCGGTTAAATAAAAGTTTACCTGAAGATATTGCTGTTTTTGATATCCTCCCGATGGTAGGTTTGCCACACGCCCGATTTGATGCCATCCAAAGGCAATATGATTATTTCATTCACACTTGCAAAGACCCATTTTTAACCGATTGTAGCTCTCAATATTTAGGATTAGCTATGGATCTTGAAAAGCTAAAATCAGCGACAGCTTTATTATTGAAATATAATGATTACCGTCCTTTTTGTACTTCTCCAGATAAGAATGACCATACTGTTTGCCACGTTTCTAAAGCGGAATGGCTGATTTCTGCAAATGAACAAAGACTGCGTTTTCAAATTTCATCTAATCGTTTTTTAAGTAAGATGATTCGGATTTTGGTAGGGCAATTGTTAAAAGTTGGAATAGGAAAGTTGAGTTTAATTGAATTTGAAGGCTATTTTATAAAGCAAGAAACGCCTAAGATTTTATCACCAGCACATCCACAAGGTTTATATCTATCTAAAGTGACTTATCCTTATTTAGACATGGAACCGAAATCTGATTTTTTGAATTTAAATTTTGAGAATTCTATTTGGGATAAATTATAAATTAGCACCGCATTAGCTTAACCAAATTTTAATAAATTTACTTTTCTAAAATTATAAAATGACGGAACAAAACCCTTGGAAAATAAAATCTAGCCAATCGATTTATGAAAACCCTTGGATTAGTTTAACCGAACACCAAGTACTTAATCCATCAGGCGGTGATGGGATTTATGGTGAACTACATTTTAAAAACTATGCCATTGGAATCATCGCGATTGATGAAATGGATCATATTATTTTAGTAGGGCAATATCGATTTCCTTTGAAACAGTACAGTTGGGAGCTGCCAGAAGGCGGTGGACCGTTAAATGGAATTCCATTAGATTCAGCTAAAAGAGAATTGTTAGAAGAAACGGGTTTGGTAGCTAAAGAATGGCAGGAGATTCTTCGAATGCACCTTTCCAACTCGGTAAGTGATGAGTTGGGGATTTTATACTTGGCTAAAGATTTCGAACAGTTTGAAGCTGAACCCGAGGAGACCGAACAATTGGAGGTAAAAAAAATGCCGTTTGAAGAAGCTTACCAAATGGTGATCAACGGAGAAATTACAGATTCGTTAAGCGTTGCGGGAATTTTAAGGGTAAAGCTGATGAGGGCAGGTTTTTAATTTTTGGGTTCTTATATTTGTAGCGATGAGAAGAATTTTAGGATTTATTTTAAGCCCAATACATCATTTTATTTTCTTTTTCTTTTTAGGATTTTTTCATCCCGTACAATGGCTGTGTTTAAAATTAGGCGGCTATGCTGCTCATAAAAAATCAGTTGATGTGATGAATTTCTTTTTGTTGAGTTCTTACTATCCACTGGGTGTGACTCTTAGTTTCAAGAATAAATTCAACTTACCAACCAATCGACCTATAATTTTTGTTTCCAATCACCAAAGTATGTACGATATTCCTCCGTTGATTTGGTTCTTAAGAAAATACCATGTAAAATTTATTTCTAAAATAGAACTGACCAAAGGGATTCCATCCATTTCATTTAATTTAAAGTATGGTGGTGGTGCCAATATTGATAGAAATGATAAGAAGCAAGCAGTTGCAGAAATATTGAAACTAGGTATCCGGATGCAGCAAAACAATTGGTCGGCAGCTATTTTTCCAGAAGGCACAAGATCAAAAAACGGGAAGTTGAAAGAGTTCCAAGTTGGAGGAATAGCAACCATCTTAAAGAAAGCTCCAAATGCGTTAATTGTCCCAGTTGCGATAGAAAACTCTTGGAAAGTTGTTCGTTATGGCTTGGTTTGGTTAAACACTTTTATCCCAATGAAAATTACCGTTTTACAACCTATTGAACCGCAAGAAAAATCATGTGAAGATATAGTAAAAGAAGCTGAAGAAGCCATCAAATTAGTGGTAGAAAAATCAGCTTAAATATTTTTATCCTCAATCATTTTAAAGAAATAATCACGATGAGTGTCTCCTATCGGGATTATTTTATCAGCGATAGAAATCCGACTACGCTCTATACTTTCTATTTTATCTAAAGCAACGATATAGGATTTGTGCACACGGACAAACCGATGATCAGGCAAACCTTCATCAATTTTTTTCATGCTTTGCAGGGTGATGATACGTTCAGTTTCGGTGTAGATAGAAACGTAATCTTTTAAGCCTTCGATAAATAGGATATCGTTCAAATAAATCTTTTGAATTTTATACTCGGTCTTCACAAAAATGAAATCGTTAGCAATAGGTTGTGCTACTGAAGCTGGTGCTTGTGTCTCTTGTGTACTTTGAGGCGCTAAACCCATTAACCACTGAACTTTTTCAGCAGCTTTGTAAAAACGATCAAAAGCAATTGGCTTTAATAAGTAATCAACGACGTTATGTTCATAACCTTCTACCGCATATTGTGGATAAGCAGTAGTTAAAATCACACGACATTTATTATTCGCAATCTTCAAAAATTGAATGCCAGTAAGCTCGGGCATTTGAACATCTAAAAAAACCAAATCAACACCGCCCTCTTGTAGTGCCGTTAGTGCTTCTATTGGGTTCTGAAAACTTTTGACCAACTTTAAAAAAGGAATTTTGTTGATATAATCATTGATAATATCTGTAGCCAAGGGTTCATCATCAACTACAATACAATTAATCACCATGTTATAAATTTAGATATAATTCGCAATAATAATCATGCTCATGATTTTCTACAGAAAGTTTATATTTTTCGGGATAGGTTAATTCTAACCTACGCGTTACGTTCACCATGCCAATTCCTCCAGTTTGGTCTTTGTTGAGGTTATTCTTTTTGTTCTTGATAGTGAACAATAAATTATCTTCGAATACCGAAATATTGATATGGATTGGGTTTTTAGCATCGGTTGCTAAACCATGCTTAAAAGCATTCTCAACAAATGAAATTAAAATTAGCGGTACAATATTTTGGTTAGAAATATTTCCTTCTACTTCTAAAATCACATTGGCTTTTCCCTTAAACCGTAACTTCTGTAATTCGATAAAGCTTTTTAAATAGGTGATTTCTTTTTCCAAAGCTACACGATTATCATTACTTTCATAAAGCATGTACCGCATAATTTCTGAAAGCTTCAAGATGGCGTTAGGTGTTTCATCCGACTTTTGATAAGCTAATGAATAGATATTATTTAGAGAGTTAAATAAGAAATGAGGGTTGATTTGTGATTTCAAAAATGCTAATTCAGCAGTTAAGCTTTGCTTTTCAAGATCAGATTTTTCACGTTCGTTAAAAAACCAATCTACTGTGAACTTGTAAACAGTACTTAAGAAAACAAAAAATCCGTTTGTAATGAAAGTACCTAAGAGGTAGTTAAAGGGCTCTGAGAAAGACATTTCTTTATCCTTAGCCATCATTTTTAATCCACTTAACTTATACAGATAAAAGCTGTAACCATATTTAATCGCTAAAAAGGCTATGACAACTATTAAACAAGCCAACATCCAAAGAAAGAATTTTCTTTTATCTAGAGTAATGGGAATTATAAAATATAAATTGATATAAAATATAGCAATGTTTAAAAAAGATAAACCAACAAACAGAATATAAACCCCGTTACTGGAGTTGAAACCGGCTGTTGCTGCAAATGTGAAAATGGTGATCAAAAAGATCCACACCATCGTATGCAGTAAAAACTTTCTAAGACGATTCATAAATTTAAAAATAACTAAAGATATTTTAATCGCGGCAATTTTAGACGAACGCCCCTTTTTTATCTACCAACTCGTTCATCACCATAAAATCATAGTTCATCAGCCCTAAACCCCGTTCGTCTTGAAATACTAACGGTTGGTCTAATACTTTTTATCAGGTGAATATTTTGTTGAATATTTGAACTGTCAAACAAAATAACAATACAATGAAAAAATTAACTACTTCAGTATCACCTTTTTTAATGATGTTCATTCCGGTGATTTTATTTGTGTGTTTATCTTTAGGTTTAAAAAACAATGATGGTATTCAAGACGAATTTGTGAGCGGTGGTTCACCCTCTAAAACAACCATTTTAGTGAAGGCGGGTGAACAATCTTTAGTTCAATTCTTATTAAAAAGATAATATTCTTTTAAAACTCATCATATAAAACCCCGACACTGATTGTAATAGATGCTCAGTATCGGGGTTGTTTTAATAGATTATTTCATTCTACTTCAAATCTATCTTCTGTTTCCCATCGTTTACGCCTTTTACGAACTTAATCAAGCCTTTGAAATAGATTTTCTGATCATCGTACATACTCATGTGGCTTCCGTTTGGACAGTATAAATAGCTTCCGTTTAAAACTTGTTTAGACATTTTTTCCATAAAAACAGGATCCATCGTATCGTTTTTTGCTCCAATTACCAATGTAGGAACAGTGATGTTTTTTAGATCTTCCATTCTATCCCAATTCAAAAGTTTACCAGCTACACCAAATTCACTTGGTCCCTGCATGGTGACGTATAGTGATTTGTTCATCTTAGCAAAAGATCGATTTACAGGCTCTGGCCAATCTTTTAGTGGCATTCTTAAAATGTGTTGCGTATAAAAGTTGGGCATTAAAAGTTCCATATAACGTGGATTTTCATAATCGTTATTCGCTTCAATAGTTCTAATTTCTTTTAAAACGGCAGGGTTTAATTGTTTTGCCAGCACACTATCAGCATATTTTCCATAAGCTGGAACACTAGCCATCATGTTTGAAATAATTAAACCTTTTAAGTTTTTCTGATATTTTAAGGCGTATTCCATCGCTAAAATGCCACCCCAAGAATGACCTAACACGTAAAAATTATCTGGCGTTAAATCTAAGGCCTGACGAACTTGTTCCACTTCCTCTACATATCTAGGTAAACTCCACATAGCGGTATCTTTTGGGTTATCTGAATTTCCACAACCCAATTGATCATAATAAATAAATTCGATTCCTTCTTTAGGAAAGAAATTCTCGAAACATTCGAAATATTCGTGAGTTGCACCTGGTCCACCGTTTAATAATAAGACTTTCATTTTCGGATTATTACCAAACTTCTTGGTCCAAATATTAAATGTTCCTTTTGAAGTCTTAATGGGAATCATCGTTACTCCACCATCTTGAACGCCAGAATCTTTAGTGTCAAAATAAGTGTTGTTTTGAGTTGATGGAGTTACGCGACTGCAGGCAGTCCAGAATAATATTCCAATGCAAAAGCTTAGGATTGAAAGGTTTTTAGAAATTCTCATTATGATTAAATATCGGTTTAAAAGAATCTACAATATCAATAAAATAATTGTTTTTTGAAACCGCTTCATTCTATTGTTTCCAAATGTTCAGCTTCGTTCAATTTTCTTACTTTTGTTGCTAGTTATTTTTAAAGCATGTCAGAAGAAAAGTCATTAAATTTTATTGAAGAGATTGTTGAAAACGATTTAAAAGCAGGTAAATACGATCAAATAGTTACCCGTTTTCCACCAGAACCAAACGGGTTTTTGCACATTGGTCATGCCAGTAGTATATGCCTAAATTTTGGATTAACTCAAAAATTTAACGGCTACACTAATCTTCGTTTTGATGATACCAACCCAATTACAGAAGAAACCATATATGTTGATAGCATCAAAAAAGATATCGCATGGTTAGGTTTTCAATGGAAAAATGAATTATACGCTTCTGATTATTTTGATTTATTATATAGCTATGCAGTTAAACTGATTGAGAAAGGTTTGGCTTATGTGGATGAATTGGGTTCTGAAGAAATGGCAAAACTGAAAGGAACTCACACAGAGCCCGGAAAAGACAGCCCATTTAGAAATAGATCAGTAGCAGAAAATTTGAATCTTTTTGAGCGCATGAAAAACGGAGAGTTTCCGGATGGTAGTCGCACATTGAGAGCGAAAATTGATATGACGCATGTAAACATGTTAATGCGTGATCCAATTTTATATCGAATTAAGCATGCTAAGCATCACCGTACGGGGAATAAATGGTGTGTTTACCCGATGTATGATTTTGCTCACGGCCAAAGTGATGCCATAGAGCATGTAACACATTCCGTTTGTACTTTAGAATTTATTCCGCACCGCGAATTATATAATTGGTTAATTGCCCAATTAGAAATTTATGCATCGCATCAGTATGAATTTGCCCGCCGTAATGTAAATTATACGGTGACTAGTAAAAGGAAATTACTGCAATTGGTAAACGAGAAATTTGTGAACGGTTGGGACGACCCCCGTATGCCAACCATTAGCGGTTTGCGTCGTCGTGGATTTACGCCTTCATCTATCCGAAATTTTTGTGAAAGAATAGGAATTGCCAAAAGAGAGAACTTAATTGAATATAGTTTATTAGAGTTTTTCATCCGCGAGGATTTGAATAAAACATCGTGGAGAAGGATGGCGGTTTTAGATCCGATAAAGATGATTATCACCAATTATCCGGAAGGTCAAGAGGAAATGTTGTCTGGAGAAAATAACCCTGAATTAGAAGGACATGATGGAGAAAGACAAATTCCATTTAGCAGAGAACTGTGGATTGAAAGAGATGATTTTATGGAAGAACCACCAAAAAAATTCTTCCGTTTAGGACCAGGTTTGATGAGCCGCTTGAAAAGTGCTTACATTGTTAGGTGTGATGATTTTGTGAAAGATGCTGAAGGAAATGTAACTGAAATACATTGTACCTATTTCCCTGATTCTAAATCAGGGGAAGATACTTCCGGCTTAAAAGTTAAAGGAACGATGCATTGGGTAAGTGTTCCACATGCAAAAACTGCCGAAGTAAGATTATATGATCGATTATTTACTTCTGAAGAGCCGGATAGAGAAGAAGGTGACTTTAAGGATTATATCAATCCAGAAAGTTTGGTGGTAGTTAAAAATGCTTTTATTGAATCTGATTTAGCAAATGCATCAAAACAATTAAAAGAAAATCCAGATAGACGTTACCAGTTTATTAGAAAAGGATATTTCTGCTTAGATGCCGATTCAACTTCTGATTATTTAGTATTCAACAGAACGGTAACATTAAAAGATACTTGGGCTAAGGAAGCGCAGAAGTAATTAGTTAAAAGTAGAAAGTTTAAAGTTACCTCTATGTTTTCTTTAAACTTTCTACTCTACACTTTAAACTCAATTAATACTTCTTATACAAATTAAACAATACGCATTTATCCCAATCACTCATCTCGGGATTTAAATCTAACTTAACAAAGTGACGTTTAAAGGCAATGATTGCCGCAGGTAAATCTCTTGTATCGTATCCAATTCTACGTAAAGCATTTTCAACATCAAAATCTGCTGGAGGAGGAGTTGTAGGATTGTCAAACCACAATCCAAATCCATTATCTGCTAATCTTTTCCATGGAAATAAAATACTTGGATCAGGTTTTCTTTTTGGAGCGATATCAGCATGACCAATAAAATTTGCAGTGGGGATATTATAGGTGGTTTTTAGTTTTTGAAGTAAAATCAATAAGCTATTGATTTGCGCATCGCTAAAAGGTTCAGTTCCGTTATTATCAATCTCGATTCCGATAGAACAAGAATTCATATCATAATTGTTTCCCCATTTACTTAATCCTGCATGCCAAGCTCTTAACTCATCATTTAACATTTGGACTACTTGTCCGTCTCTTCCAATCACGTAATGGGCGCTAACTTGTGTACGTTCTAAGGTGAAAGTTTTGATGGTTTGCGCTAATGAATCCTGAGCGGTATGGTGGATAATGACAAAGTCGGGTTTGCGACTGCTAAAATTTACTGTTGGTATAAATGAAGTTTGAATGGTATGACCTAAAGAATCCATTAAAATTAGCGCTGGATTCAAATCCATTTTTTCTACCACAGCTTGTATTTTTTCCGTTTGTATTTTTTGTGCTTCCTGATAAGGTTTTGGAGAACAGGCGGCGAATAAAACTGCCGAGCTATAAATAAGTAATGATTTGAATTTCATTTCTAATTTTAATATTGTTTGGATAAAACTAATGATTTCTTTTACGTTAATGATGATAGTAACACCTTTTTTGGTTTTTAAACTAAAAAAACAAACCAACTAGCGGTTTAAAGTGTCTTAGGCTTTAAGCTAAAATTTCTTTAATATCAGCATCAGAAAGTGACTTAATAAAGCTTTCTTCTGTAGTTATTAAACTTTTAGCTACGCGAAGTTTTTTGTGTTGTAAGGCAAGAATTTTCTCTTCTACCGTATCTTTTGTGATGAATTTATAGATAAACACATTTTTAGTTTGGCCTATTCTATGCGTTCTATCAATGGCTTGTTGCTCTACGGCGGGGTTCCACCACGGATCTAAAATAAATACATAATCGGCTTCTGTAAGGTTTAAACCAACTCCACCAGCTTTTATTGAGATTAAAAAGATTTGGATATCATCTCTATTTTTAAACTCTTCAACTACTTTTCCACGATTAGTAGTTGATCCGTCTAAATAAGAATATTTGATATGATGACGCTCAAAATATTGGCGATAAAGCGTTAATTGTTTTACAAATTGAGAAAAAACTAAAACCTTGTGACCAGCTTCGACAACGCTTTCTAACTTATGAATTACGTCTTCAAATTTCCCAGAATCGCCTTCGTAACTTTCGTCAACCATACTTGGATGATTGGCAATTTGTCTCAATTTGGTTAAACCTTGGAGCATCTGGATAGGTGATTGACGATACTCGCCAGATTCCAATCCTTTTAATAATTCATTTCGATATTCTGATTTGACTTGTTCATAAACCTCTGCTTGGTCTTCTGACATTTTGCAGAAAAACACGTTTTCATTTTTCGGAGGCAACTCGGTAGCCACTTGCTCCTTGGTTCGGCGCATCACAAACGGCTTAATCAAGACCTGAAGTTTAAGCGCTTTTTCTTCGTCTTTTTTCTTTTCAATCGGCTGTACAAAATCAGTCAGGAAGAAATTCTGTGTACCTAACAAACCAGGATTTATGAAAGACATCTGCGTCCATAAATCATTTACTGTGTTTTCTACGGGCGTACCAGATAGTATCAATTTATATTTTGATTTAAGCTGTTTTACTGCCTTAAAAGATTTTGATGATGGATTTTTAATATTTTGACTTTCATCCAAAATAACATAGTGAAAATACATCTGATTCATCAATTCTACATCCACTCGGGTAATTCCATAAGTGGTAATGACCACATCATACTTGGCAAAAAGGACCAAGTCTTTATCTCTAAAAGTACCTGTGTGCGTGTGAATTTTAAGTTTTGGCGTAAACTTTTTAGCCTCGTTAATCCAATTATAAATCAAAGATGTCGGCATTACAATTAACGAAGTCGTGTGGATTCCCTGCTCCTGTTGTTCTTCTTTACATTTTTGTAAAAGCGCCAATGTTTGGATGGTTTTACCCAAACCCATGTCATCGGCTAAGCAGCCACCGAAATTGTATTTTTGGAGAAAATGAAACCAATCGTATCCTGCTTTTTGATAAGGACGTAAAACACCTTTAAAGTGTATAGGCGATGGTATTTCATCTATTGTATCAAAGTCTGATAGCTTTTGTAACTTTCTATCCATGGTGATGGTCGCCAAATCACTATTGGCAAAGTCATATACCAAACCCACATGGTGTTTTTTCAACCGTAAATGATCTACTCCTTCTGAAAATGATAGTAAATTTCCATATTGTGAAAACCACTTTTCTGGGATGATGGCAATCTCGCCGTTTGGTAAAGTGAACTCTCTTTTTTTATTGAGAATATGATGCTTAAGTTGGATAAACGGAATTTTAAATTGACCAAACTGAACGATGGCTTCAATATCAAACCAATCATTTTTTTCATTGATTTCTAAATCAATTTTGCTACTTCCAATCACATATTTTTTTGCACTAGTATCTTGTTCAAATTCAAATCCTTTTTCAACTAATTCATCATGATGCTCGCTGATAAAGTCAAAAACAGAAAGTGACCTATCGGTTTCTTCTTGCCCTGTTATAACCTCTAAATGCACAAATAATTCGCTTTGCTTTGTTAAACCCATCGCTAAAAGCTCTTCCAATTTTTTCTTTTCCCAACTTAGTGATCGTTTAATTCGGTGAAAGAAATAGTCATCATCCGCTTTTTCCATCCTAACGGTAACCGCTAAATCTCCTCCACCCGGAAAAGTATAGTTTCCGTATTTAAAAAAGAGTTGTATTTCAGAAACTCCATCAGGAACATAAACGATTTTTAAAATAGGTTGCGCCTCATACCTTTCGGTGTGGATGGTGAAGCCTTCTGCATAAACGTGGTATTTCTCAATTAAAGGAGAAACAAATTTAGAGAAGTAAGTGGCCTCGGATGATTTTGGGATAGAGATGAATCTTTTATTCAAAAACGGCTGTAATTTTTTTCCTTCTAGTTCCTGTTCAAAGTCGTACAAAATATCTTCTAAAAGCAAATATGCAGGTTGATTGATGATGACCTGTGCTTCTTTAAACATAAAATCTATTCTGTTTCCTTGATATTTTATGGTTGGAAAGTAACGCGTTTCGTTTTCATTTCTTCTGAAATGGAATAACACCGTAGCGGGCTCTTCGGAAAATGCGATTCTTTTTTCTACCGGCCAACCTTCTTTACTCATCATGTAAAGCTCTTTGTCTTTGATCAGTTTTAACGCTTCGGCTAACTTTTTCTCAATTTTTGGTCTGATGGTATCATATAGCTTATCATCCCAGCTTTTTGCAAAAAATTCATTGGCTCTTACTGTTTTTTTAGTGTACTTTTTTAGGATGCTGTCTTGTTCTACATCTTCTAAAAGCTTAATAAGTTTAAAATCGGTTGCGTCTAGATACTTCGAAAATTCGTCTGCAGTACTAGAGAAAAGTCTTTGATAGGTTAAAGAGAAGTCACCGTCAAGATTGAGCTGAACAATATGTGGCTCTATCAAATAGCCTAAATAATCATGTTTGGCTAATGAATAGACTAATTTACAAGGTTTATCTGTTACAACTCTTAACATCGGGTGACGACAAAATTTGTACAAGTAACAGAAGAAAAAATTCTAAAGTACTAAGAGATTTGTATAAAATGAAGTAAAAATTCAATTTTATTTGCGCAAACGTCTTAGAATTTGATGAAAGAACGGATATTTGATTTCGAAAATCAATTTAAAATAATAAATCATTCATAAAAAAATGGGAGAATTAACAGATAGCTTTAATGCTTACCGCAGTAAAATGAATACCCGAATTTCAGAAACTGCAAATACTAATATGAAACGCTTTTTAGCATTAGATACTACATCTTATGCTGCGGGAGCTTTAGATGTAAAAACAAAAGAGATGTTGGGTTTAGTAGCCTCTATGGTTTTAAGATGTGATGATTGTATTAAATATCATTTAGGAAATTGCTATGAAGCAGGAGTAAATACAGAAGAAATGAATGAGATTTTTATGATAGCTAACTTGGTGGGCGGATCAATAGTTATTCCACATTACCGCAGGGCTGTTGAATATTGGGATGAGTTGACTCAGTCTTGATTTGGAAGTTATAGTTATGCAAACTAAAAAACGATGCCACTGGTGTGGAAACGACGATCTCTACACAAAATACCACGATGAAGAATGGGGTAAAGAAGTGTATGACGATAAAATTTTATTTGAATTTTTGATTTTAGAAGCTGCCCAAGCAGGATTAAGTTGGATTACAATTTTGCGTAAACGCGAAAATTATAAGAGGCTTTTTGCTGATTTCGACTTCGAAAAAGTTGCTGCTTTTACACCAAGAGATATCGAACATGTTTTATTAGATTCAGGAATTATCCGTAACAGATTAAAAGTTGTTGCCGCTGTAAATAATGCCAAGCTGTTTATAAACGTACAAAGAGAGTTTGGTTCGTTTTACAAATATTTATATGCCTTTATGCCCAATGGAAAATCCATCAAAAATGATATTCTAGATAGCAAACAAACGCCAGCTACATCTGTAATATCTGATGAGATTGCTAAGGACATGAGAAAAAGAGGGTTTAAATTTTTTGGATCTACCATTTGTTATGCTTTTATGCAAGCTATAGGTATGGTAAACGACCATGCAATAGATTGTGATTTCAGATGATAAAAGAAGCGTTTCAAGAGTTTATCAATTACATTAAAAACCCCAATCCGTTTGTTAGATACGATAAACCTTCCATTTTCTACAACCAGCTTTTTCCATTAGTAATCATTGCATTAATGTTTGCTTTTTCATCGGTAATTTTTACCAGTAGTTTAGAGCAGTTTCACATCATCCCTAAGATGCCCGAATTTGACTTATTTAAAAGTAAGGAGCAAAAAGGATTGATATTTCTAATGGTTTTGATAGGGGCTCCAATAATAGAAGAGCTGATTTTTAGATTTCAGCTTAAAAACTTCAGATTTAGTTTTGTATGTTATTTTGTTGCTATATCTTATTTTTTCAATTGGTTTTTAGACACTAAAATGCTGGTGGTTACCATGATTATTTTAGCAAGTATATTAAGTCTTATTTATTTTTATATAACCTACAATAAGTTTGATAAACAGCTTTTTATCAAACGGATTTTCCCATTTCATTTTTACCTAACAGCGATCTTTTTTGGATTGGTTCATATTTCTAATTACTCAAACCCACTAGAATATGGATTCCCCATTATTCTTTTGGTGTTGCCACAATTGTTTGTTGGGTTAATATTAGGATATGTTCGGATGCGCTTTGGGCTATCTAAATCCATGATGATGCATGCCGCTTACAACCTAATTCCGGCTTTAACCTTAATTGCTGGATATTGATTGTTAATAAATTCAATATTCTTCAACAGGAATATTAAATTTGAACATATCCCCCGAAAGGGAAATTCTCAAAAAAAATAAACATGTCAAAAAAACTCTTTCTTTTAGACGGAATGGCGCTGATTTATAGGGCCCATTTCGCATTAAGTAAAAACCCGCGATTTACTTCCTCCGGAATAAACACTTCCGCGGTAATGGGTTTTACAAATACACTTTTAGAAGTGCTAAAGAAAGAAAATCCATCACATATTGCTGTCGTTTTTGATACCTCAGCCCCCACCGAAAGACATACTGATTACGAGGCTTACAAAGCACATCGAGAAGCGATGCCCGAAGACTTATCAGCCGCATTACCTTATGTAGTCAAATTAATTGAAGGCTTCAATATTCCAGTAATTACTTCTGATGGTTACGAAGCCGATGACGTGATTGGTACTTTAGCTAAACAAGCCGAGAAAGAAGGTTTTACCGTTTATTGTATGACACCCGATAAGGATTTTGCACAATTGGTTTCAGAAAACATCTTTGTTTATAAACCAGCCAGAATGGGAAATGACATGGAAATTTTGGGCGTTAAAGAAGTTCTCGCTAAATGGGAAATTGAGCATGTTCATCAGGTAATTGATATTTTGGGCCTTTGGGGCGATGCTGTTGATAATATTCCGGGAATTCCAGGAATTGGAGAAAAAACATCAAAAATTTTGATTCAAAAGTATGGCTCTATGGAAAACATTATCGCCAATAGTCACGAATTGAAAGGGAAACAAAGAGAGAACGTAGAAAACTTTGCAGAGCAAGGTTTGCTTTCAAAAAAACTAGCCACTATTTTGTTGAATGCACCTGTTCAGTTTCATGAAGAAAGTTATAGAATTGGTCCGCCGGATAAAGAAAAATTAGAGCCCCTTTTTGCCGAGTTAGAATTCAGAACTTTAGGTAGAAGGGTTTTTGGCGAAGATTTCTCTGTATCAGAAACTAAAGCGCAAACTAGTGGTCAAATGGATCTTTTTGGAAATCCAAATGAGAGTTCTAAAATTACAAATATCAACATTAGTCCAGCTCATGCAGCTACTTTGGTTGAAGGAGGGAAAAACATTGAAAATACAACTCACGAATATTTCTTGGTAGATGATGAAGCTGGAAGAAGGAAATTAATTACCGAACTCCATCAGCAAAAAAGTTTTTGCCTAGATACAGAGACCACAGGAATTGATGCAAACAATGCCGAATTGGTTGGTTTATCTTTCAGTTTTAAAGTAGGAGAAGCATATTATGTTCCTGTTTCTGAAGATCAGGCATCGTCGAAAGCTTTGGTACATGAATTTAAGGGAATTTTAGAAAACCCATCAATTGGTAAAATTGGTCAAAACATCAAATATG
The DNA here is from genome assembly GCA_014378105.1 of Pseudopedobacter sp. GTDB lineage: Bacteria > Bacteroidota > Bacteroidia > Sphingobacteriales > Sphingobacteriaceae > Pseudopedobacter. The sequence goes on along the minus strand of JACMOI010000089.1, from coordinate 6,959 downwards.
ATATCTTGATTTTAAAATGGTATGGAATAAATGTGGCTGGCGAATTATTCGACACCATGTTGGCACATTATCTTTTGGATCCAGACACCCGTCATGGAATGGATGTTTTAGCTGAAAATTATTTGGGTTACACACCGGTTTCCATTACCGAATTGATTGGTAAGAAAGGGAAAAACCAAGGAAATATGCGTGATGTGGAAATAGACATTGTAAAAGAATATGCCGCCGAAGACGCCGACATCACTTTACAGTTGAAGCAAGTTTTTGAACCCATGCTGCAAGAAGTAAATGCAAAAAAACTAGCTGAAGAAATTGAGAATCCTTTGGTATACGTTTTAGCCGATATGGAAAAGGAAGGTGTGAGAATTGATATGGATCAGTTGAGAGCATATTCTAAAGAACTAGAAATTGAGGTGAATAGATTAGAAAAATCAGTTTACGAAAAGGCTGGAGTTAAATTCAATCTGGCATCTCCAAAGCAATTAGGAGAAGTTTTATTTGACAAGCTAAAGCTTGATGATAAAGCAAAAAAGACCAAAACTGGTCAATATCAGACAGGTGAAGACGTTTTAAGCGCTCTAGCACCAAAATCAGATATTGTTCAGGATATTTTAGATTTTAGACAATTACAAAAATTGAAATCCACTTACGTGGATGCTTTACCGCAACTAATCAATCCTAAAACTGGAAGAGTGCATACTTCCTACAATCAGGCTGTTGCCGCAACCGGAAGGTTAAGTTCAAATAATCCGAATTTGCAGAACATTCCTATTCGTACAGCCAGAGGAAGAGAAGTAAGAAAGGCGTTTATTCCCAGAGACGACAATCATATTTTGCTTTCTGCAGATTACTCTCAAATCGAGTTAAGAATCATTGCCGAAATTAGCAAGGACGAAAACATGATGGATGCTTTTGTAAATGGCTTAGATATCCATACCGCAACTGCGGCTAAGGTTTACGGAATTAGTTTGGATGAAGTTACATCAGAGCAACGTAGAAATGCCAAAGCAGTAAACTTCGGTATCATTTATGGACAATCTGCTTTTGGGTTGTCACAGAGTTTAAATATTCCAAGAAAAGAAGCTGCAGAAATTATAGAAAACTATTTTACACAGTACTCTGGTATCAAAAGATATATGGCCGACACCATGAATTTTGCTCGTGAAAACGGTTACGTTGAAACCATTATGGGTCGTCGACGTTATTTAAGAGACATCACCTCTGCGAATCAAACCGTTAGGGGTTTCGCCGAGCGAAATGCAATAAATGCCCCTATACAAGGTTCGGCAGCCGATATGATTAAAATTGCGATGATACAGATTCATCAGGACATCATTGACCAAAAACTAGCCTCTAAAATGACCATGCAGGTACATGATGAATTGGTGTTTGATGTGGTAAAATCTGAGAAAGAACAAATGAAAACAATCATTAAAAATAGAATGCAAAACGCAATAAAAACAAAAGTTCCTTTAGTGGTGGAAGTTGGTGAAGGAACTAACTGGTTGGAGGCACACTAATGAAAAAAGCAATTATCTATTTATTTTTCGGAGTATTTTTTAGCTCAACCACTTTAGCGCAAAGCGATGGAGTAGCAAAATATCTTAAACCATCTATTGATGGATATATCCATCTTTATTTTGATCAGCAATATTTTTTGGTAAATCAAGATTGCCCTTATAAATCCTTCACACGTGTCATTAAATATGATAAAGAAAAAGGAGGCTACAATAGTTTTTTTACTGATTATGATGCTCAAAATCAGCCAGCTTTAACAGGGACTTATAAAAACGGAAAGAAAGAAGGTTTGTTTAAACAATTCTATCCAACAGGGATTGTTAAGATGGATTGCACTTTCAAAAATAATTTACCTGTTGGCAAATGGAACTACTATTATCCAAGTGGAAATATCTGGATAAAAATAGAGATGATTAATAACGAAATCCATATCCTAGATTTTTGGGATGAAAAAGGAAATCAAAAAGTAAAAGATGGAAGAGGCTTTTTTAAGCTGGTAACTGAAACATTTGAATATAATGAATTAGGATTTACAGGGCTACTTTGCGAAGGCAGAATAAAGGATGGTAAACCTATTGGTATTTGGAGCAATTCATTGGTATATCCTAAAGGAGCTCCTGAATTAATTGGGAATGAGTTATTTGGTGAAACAGGTTTTGAAAGGTCAAATTATTCTTATCCTGAAAGAACACCAGAAAATGTATCCTTGTTAAAGATATTACCAAACGCCAACTTTGTTAATGCTGATATTCTTCAATATAAAAGCTGCACCATTGATGATATAAAAGGGTTTAACGTTTATCTACAAAATTATTTAAATAATAATTTACCCATGATTTGGACTTTTGGCGATGTCCCAGATACTTTCAAATGTATAGTGAAAGTGAATGAAAAGGGCCAAAGTACGGATGTGCTATTAGGAGGTGAGATATCCGAAAAGTTTGGTAATTCTTTAAAATTCTCTTTAGAAAGAGTGCCTTTTTGGATACCATCTTACAAAGATGGAAACACCATAGAAGACGAATTTGAAATTACCTTTTCTAAGGTGGTGGATGATACTGACTCTTTATCATTTGGCTATCCAATTATAAAGCGAAAAAACGGAAATTAATTGATGATGAATCAGCTGTTATTTTCCAAATAACACTAAATTCTAATGTCTTTTTTAAAAAATTGTTAAATTATCAATTTTATTAGCCTATTCGATTATTAGTCTTGAAATTTATAAAAGAAACATTAATTTAAGGCATAATTAAATATATGAATGTTTTACACCTAAGCGCAGAATGCTATCCCGTAGCCAAAACCGGCGGATTGGGTGATGTTGTTGGCGCACTTCCAAAATATCAAGCAGGATTAGGTGTAAACGCAATGGTGATAATGCCTTATTATGACAGAAAATTTGTTGCTGAGCACACTTTCAAGATAGTGCATCAAGGTTCTGGAAAATTAGGTTACCGTAGTTTTGATTATCAGATTCTTAAAGAGGATTCTGGAGTTTTAGGTTTTGATCTGTATTTGGTGAAGATACCAGATTTATTAGATCGCCCTGAGATTTATTCTTATCCTGATGAAATCGAGCAATTTACCGCTTTTCAATTAGCGGTTTTAGAATGGTTGGTAAATTCTAATATAAAAGTGGATGTTTTTCACTGCCATGATCATCATACAGGACTAATAGCTTACCTCATTCAAAACTCAGTAAACTATAAAGCCCTAGCTAAAACACCAGTAGTTTTTACCATTCATAACGGTCAGTACCAAGGTTGGATGAGTTGGAAAAAGTTTCACTATTTGCCAGGTGTTGATCCATCAACTGGTGGTTTACTGGAATGGAATAATTGTATCAATCCTTTAGCGGCAGCTGTTAAATGTTGCACTAAATACACCACTGTTTCTCCGAGTTATTTGGACGAGTTAAGTATAAATTCAAATGGCTTAGAATTTTTATTTGAATTAGAAGGAAAAAAAGGTGTTGGTATTTTAAACGGAATAGATATTGATGTTTGGAATCCTAAGACCGATGAAATGTTGGACACGAACTATATTCCAACCACAGTAAAAGTAGGAAAAGCAAAAAATAAAGCAGCGCTATGTGAAAAATTTGGTTTAGATGCTAAAAAGCCGATGGTGGTTTTTATTGGAAGGTTAGTTTTAGAAAAGGGAGCTGATAAATTAGCGGAGCTGATTAAGAAAATTATGCTAAGATACCAAGACGAGGTGAGTTTCTTGGTCTTGGGTTCAGGAGAAAAGCAAATAGAAAACGATTTAAAAGAACTGCAGAGTTATTTAAAAAATTACAATTGTTATATTGGTTATGATGAGCAATTGTCACATCAAATTTATGGTGCTGCTGATTTTATTTTGATGCCATCAAGAGTAGAACCTTGTGGTTTGAACCAATTATACGCTTTAAAATATGGTACCATTCCAATCGTAAGATCAACAGGTGGATTAAAAGACTCTGTAATTGATTTTGAAACCCAAGGCGGTTACGGAATCAGGTTTGAAGATGTGGGTGTTTTACAAATGGTACATGCCGTTCAAAGAGCTATCGAGCTCTATAAAGATAAAAAAAAAGTTGCTCAATTACGTAAATTGATGATGGGCTTAGATTTCTCTTGGACAAAATCAGCAAATGAATACGTTGCATTATATAAAAGCTTAATTCTTAAATCATGATAGAAAATAAAGTTATCTCCATTATTTTAGGAGGCGGACAAGGCTCTCGTCTTTCTCCACTTACTGCCACTCGTTCAAAACCAGCTGTACCCATTGCTGGAAAATACAGATTAGTTGACATTCCAATTTCTAACTGTATCAATTCGGGTTTAAGAAGAATGTTTGTGTTAACGCAGTTCAATTCTGCGTCCTTAAATAAACATATTAAGAACACGTATAACTTTAGCTTTTTTAGCAATGCTTTTGTAGATATTTTGGCTGCCGAACAAACACCAAGTAACGCTGGTTGGTATCAAGGTACGGCAGATGCCGTTCGTCAAAGTTTACATCATCTAAAACAACATGATTTTGAATACATATTAATCTTATCAGGCGACCAGCTTTATCAGATGGATTTTAGGGAAATGATTGATAACCATATTGCAAAAGGAGCTGATATCACTTTGGCAACCATACCTGTAAATGCGAAAGATGGCACCAGTTTTGGTATTTTAAAAGCAAATGCAGACATGGAAATCACCACCTTTATTGAAAAGCCAAATGCAGAAAAGATTATTGGTTGGGAGTCGGAAGTTGGTCACGAGATGGAATCACAAGGGCGGTTATACTTGGCATCAATGGGAATTTATCTTTTTAATAGGGACGTTCTAATTGGAATGTTAGAAGGTAATGAGCGACATGATTTTGGAAAAGAGATTATTCCGGATGCGATTGGAGTAAATAAAATTTTAAGCTATCAATACGAAGGTTATTGGACAGATATTGGTAATATCGATTCATTTTTTGAGGCTAATTTAGGCTTGACAGATGATGTTCCGTTGTTTGATTTATTCAATAAAAATTCGATATACTCAAGAGCGAGAATGTTGCCGCCAAGCAAAATTTCTGGATCGAAATTAGATCGGGTAATTATTGCAGATGGCTGTATCATCCATGCGGATGAAATTATCAGATCTGTGGTTGGCATTAGAACAAGAATTGGACGAGGCACCAAAGTCTCCAATTGTTACGTAATGGGTAGCGATTATTATCAAACGATAGAGGAGATTGAGGGATCTGTAAAGTCGCATAAACCGCTTACTGGGATAGGCGAAAATTGTACGATTAATAACGCAATTTTAGATAAAAATTGTTTCGTTGGTAACAATGTAACCATCAATGGTGGACCACATTTAGCGGATGCTGATTATGAAACATATACCGTAAAAGAAGGTATTGTTGTGGTGAAGAAAAATGCAATAATTGAAGACGGAACTGTTATTGGATAGATAATTCTAAAATTTCTTAACAAACAAAAATGGAGCTTTTAAGCTCCATTTTTGTTTGTTATAAAGTTGTTGCTTTTGCAGCATCATCTGTAATTTCTAATAGATGTAAATTCAAACCAGCATCGGCGAAAGCCTTTTTAGCAAGCTCATGATCAATTTTGATATAGCCAAAAGTATCGAAATGCATTCCAATGATGTTTTTACATTTGATGAAATCGGCTGCAATCACTGCATCATCTATACCCATAGTAAAATTATCGCCAATAGGCAAGAAAGCAAAGTCAATGTTGTTTAGCTCGCCTGTTAATTTCATTTCTTGATTTAATGAAGTGTCTCCAGCATAGTAGATAGTTTTACCCTCTGCCTTGATAATAAAGCCAGCAGCAGTGCCGCCATAGGTACCATCTGGTAACGAATTAGAATGTGAAGCATAAACCATTTTAACCGTTCCAAAATCAAATTTCCAGCTTCCGCCTAAATTCATTGGGTGACCATTTTCAATTCCTTGTTTTGCGCACCAATCAATAATTTCGAAAGAGCTCACTACTTTTGCTCCTGTCCGTTTTGCAATCGTTACTAAATCTGCAACGTGATCTCCATGTCCATGAGAAATTAAAATGTAATCACAAGAAATTTCATCCACTTTAATGTGGCTGGCTAATTCATTAGGAGCTATAAAAGGGTCAATCAATATTTTTTTGCCCGAAATTTCAAATAAAAATGTAGAATGTCCTAAATAATTAACTTTCATAATCGTGTACTTTTTTTAATGAACTATTTTTTTCCAAAAAGGTTTCCCAAACCGCCCATTCCACCTAACATTTGTTGCGTAACTGCAGCCATTTCTGCCTGCGAAACATTTTCTGCTTGATCCAAAGCTTTATTAATAGCCACAACTAGCAGATCTTCTATTCCTTCTTTTCCGTTCTCTTTTAAGAAGTCTTCTTCTATTTCAATCGACTGAATAAGTTTGTTCGCAGTTGCAGTTACTTTAATGGCGCCTCCTTCAACCTCGGCAACTACACTGATGTTTGCCAATCTTTTTTTTACCTCTTCTGCTTTTTGCTGAGCTTCAAATATTTTATCGAACATAATGATATCTTTTCTGGCATTCCATATGTCTCGGGTCCTAAGCAAATAGGACAAGGCGACGACGATATTGAGTTTCAGTTCGTTCAGCCCTTGTCCTGACTCGGCGGCGCTGGCTTTGCCTTCACAACCCGCTTCAACCGCTCGTCCCAATGGGCCTCGCTCTCGTCTGCGCCGTGTTCGCGGGCGGCTTCCTTGAATTTGTCGAGCTGGGTTGTGGGGGCCTTCGTCATTGGATTGTCGCCCATTGGCCGAATAGGTTGGCCGTGTCGGAATAGCGCACAAGAGTGCCAACCTCCTGCATGAGAAGAGTGTCGCCGGTCGGGATCTCCTTACTGTCGTCAAGCACTGCAATTCGCTCGACGCTGGCATAGTCGGAGTTCAGGCTGATATCGTAAAATT
>JACMOI010000088.1 GCA_014378105.1 Pseudopedobacter sp. | reverse complement strand
TAAATATATTCATATTCAAATAAATTAAAGTCTTATTTATATAAAGTTTTAAAAGAAAGCAGATTTAGTATATTTGAAACATGAAGCATTTGATTGCCCCATCTATATTATCGGCCAATTTCGCCAACCTCGAAGAAGACATCTTAATGTTGAATAAAAGTGAAGCTGATTTGATTCACGTTGATATTATGGACGGTGTTTTTGTTCCAAATATTTCATTCGGATTTCCCGTAGTCGCGGCAGTTAAAAACTTTGCTAAAAAACCTTTAGATGTGCATTTAATGATTGTAGAGCCTGATCGTTACTTGAAACAATTTAAAGAAGTTGGCGCAAATATCATCACCGTACATTACGAAGCTTGTACTCATTTACATCGCACAATTCAAGCTATTAAAGAGTTGGGCTGTAAAGCCGGTGTTGCGCTAAATCCTCATACACCTGTATCTTTTTTACAAGATATTATTCAGGATTTAGATTTGGTTTTAATCATGTCGGTTAACCCCGGATTCGGCGGTCAAAAGTTTATTGATCATACTTATCATAAAATTCATCAATTAAAAAAATTGGCAGACGAGGTAAATCCTAAACTGATGATAGAAATTGATGGCGGAGTAAGTATTCATAATTCTTTAGCCTTATTAAAAGCAGGTGCCAATGTTTTGGTTGCAGGAAACGCAGTTTTCAGTTCAACTGATCAAGTTCATTCTATAGCCGAGTTGAAAAATATCTCCCCTAACTTTTTAAATGCATAAGTAACTTCTGCATGATTCAAAAGCTCCTTATTTTTCTTTTATTAATTCCAATTACATTAAAAGCTCAAAAAATATCGGGAAAAATTTACAACGATCAGAAAGAGACTTTAGCAGATGTTAAAGTAAAAATACAAGGCACTAAAATTTTCGTTTTAAGTGGCGAAGATGGTCAATACGAAATCCATTTAAAACCTGGAAATTATATAGTTTCCTTTAGTTCCCTTGGTTTTTTGTCTAGTAATGTAGAAGTGAAATTGATTGCGGGTAAAGACTTCCCTCTTTCGATTACTTTACAACGTGATTTACAAACGCTAGAGCAAGTAATTGTTCAAGATCAGGTCGCAAGAAATGAGGGAATGATTAAAATTGACCCAAAAACACTTTCTTCTAATCCTAACGTTTCTCAAAATTTCGAATCTATATTGAAACAATTACCAGGTGTTTCTACTAATAATGAACTAAGTTCTCAATATTCTGTTCGTGGTGGTAATTTTGATGAAAACCTCATTTATATTAACGATGTGGAGATTTATAAACCTTATTTGATAAGAAACGGACAGCAAGAAGGATTAAGTTTAATTAATCCTGATATGGTGGATAATGTGAAATTTTCTGCTGGTGGCTTTGCGGCAAAGTATGGAGATAAGCTCTCATCGGTTTTAGATGTCCAATACAAAACTTCAGATTCTTTAAAGCTGGTTATTGGATTAGGTACTAATGGAGAATCAGCAACAATTTCTAATACTTTAAAAAAAATTTCTTATGCCTTATCCTATAGAAATAAAAGGAATACATCCACGTTAAATTCGCAACCAGTTGTTGGGAGTTACAATCCAAAATTCAATGATTTTCAAGGTTTATTCAACTGGAAAATTAATAGCAAAACCAGCCTGAGTTTTTTAGGAATTTATAATTCAAACGATTTTGCTTTAGCCCCTCAATCCAGGGTGACGGAGTTCGGAACTTTTAATGAGGTTTTAAGGCTAAGTGTAAATTATGAAGGGCAAGAACGTGATGAATATAAGGATCTGATGGGTGCGGTAACTTTAAGAAAAGATTTTAATAAAAACATTAGTTTAAAATGGATCAACTCGGCTTTTTTTATCACAGAGCGTGAGAATTTTGACATTCTTGGTCAATACATTTTTGATGAAGTTGATAACGATTTTACCAGTAATAATTTTGGTAAAGTAAAAGCAAATAGAGGAATAGGAGCTTTTCAAAATTATGGTAGAAATCAGCTCAATGCAGATATTTACGCTAGTGATTTGAAATTGAATTTTGACACTAAAAGGTATTACTGGGAGACAGGTATAAGATTTCAGTATGATAAAATAGCAGATCAGCTCAAAGAATTTAAACTGATAGACTCGGCTGGCTATAGCATTCCCAATACGTATCAGAATTTTAAATTGACTGAATCTTACGAATCAGCAAATGATGTAAATACGTTACGCTACTCTGCCTATGCCCAAAACACAACAGATATCAATGAAAAGATCTCTTTTACTGGTGGAATAAGATTTAATTATAATAATTTTACAAAAGAGTTTTTGGTGAGTCCGAGAGCCACTATCACCTATCGTCCTAATTTAAAAAAAGATATCAGCTACCGTTTTGCAACAGGTGTATATACTCAACCTCCGTTTTATAGGGAAGAAAGAAACTTTGACGGAACTTTAAATCGGGATATCAAATCTCAAAAATCGGTTCACTTTGCACTTTCTATGGATGATAATTTTAAGGGTTTAGGAACTACTTTAAAGTTTACTGCCGAAGCTTATTATAAATATTTG
>JACMOI010000087.1 GCA_014378105.1 Pseudopedobacter sp. | reverse complement strand
TCTAATCTATTGGTTACTTCAAATAACTATGGGCAAAAAGGTTTTAATAACTGGTGGTAGCGGAACAGTTGGGGCAAACCTTTCTAAGCTATTACTAAAAAAAGGTTATCAAGTAGCGCATTTAAGTCGTTCTTCAAAAGTAGATGCCCAAATTGAAACTTTTATTTGGGATATTGATAAAGGATTAATCGATGAAAACTGTATTAAAGAGGTATCTATAATCATCCATTTGGCCGGGGCTGGAATTGCGGATAGTAACTGGACCAATGACCGTAAAAAAGTAATTATTGATAGTCGCACCAAATCCATCAAACTCATTTACGATTTATTAAAACGTAAAAGTCATAAGGTAGAAACTGTTGTTTCTGCATCTGCGTCTGGTTTTTATAGTGATCGTGGAAACGATTTGATGATGGAGAATAACCAGCCAAACTCCGACTTTTTGGCTTTATGTTGTATTGCTTGGGAAAATGCAGTAGACGAGGGTAACGCTTTAGGTTTAAGGGTTGTTAAGTTTAGAACAGGAGTGATTTTAGATAAAGATTCTGGTGCGCTACCCAAAATGTCTGCGCCTGTAAAATATGGTTTCGGTGCTCCTTTAGGTTCAGGCAAACAATGGATATCATGGATTCATATTGATGACGTTGCTACTATGTATTTGAAAGGAATTGAAGATGAAAAGCTAGATGGCGCCTATAATATGAGTACGCCTTATCCACTCACCAATTACAGTTTAACTAAAGCAATTGCTAAACAATTTAACAAACCATTATGGCTCCCTAATGTCCCTTCGTTTGTCTTAAAAATAATATTTGGAGAAATGAGTATTGTGGTTCTAGGTAGCACAAAAATGGATACAAAAAAAATTGAGGAAACTGGTTTCAGATTTAAGTTTTCAGAAATCAAGGCGGCATTAAAAAACATTTATGGCTAAAGAAGAAATAGCCATATTTTGGTTTAGAAGAGATTTAAGATTAAATGATAATGCCGGATTATACCATGCACTTAACAGCGGTTTTAAAATTCTGCCCATCTTCATTTTTGATAAAAACATCTTAGATAAGTTAGAAGATAAAGATGATGCTCGTATTACTTTTATCCATCAACAATTAAAAAAGTTGAAATCAGAGTTAGAAAAAAATCAATCTTCTTTACTCGTAAAGTACGGCGAGCCCTCAAAAATTTGGGAGGAGTTAACTATTGAATATCAACCAAAAGCGGTTTATACGAATCATGATTATGAGCCTTACGCTGATGAACGTGATGAAAAGTTGAATCAATACTTAGGAACAAAAGATATCTTGTTTAGAACATTTAAAGATCAATGTATTTTCGAAAAAACCGAGATTACTAAAGATGATGGCAAGCCATATGTAGTTTTCACGCCTTACAAAAGAAAATGGCTGCAAAAATTAAATGATTTTTATTTGAAACCTTATCCGTCAGAAAAATATTTCAATAATTTACTATCGACGAAGCCTTTTAAAGCTGTGGATTTCCATGAAATTGGATTTATTAAAAGCGATTTAGGTTTTCCAAATCAGGAATATGAAAAAATCTTAAAAAATTATGAACAGGATAGAAATTTTCCTGCAAAGGATGCAACCTCAAGAGTAAGCGTTCATTTAAGATTTGGAACTATCAGCATAAGAGAATTGGTTAAAAATGCTGCCAGTAAAAGCGAGGTATGGTTAAGCGAATTAATTTGGCGAGACTTTTATTTCTCTATTCTTTGGAATTTCCCTCATTCTGCAAAAGATTCTTTTAGACCAGAATATGACAAAATTGAATGGAGAAATAATGAGATAGAATTTAAAGCCTGGTGCGATGGAAAAACAGGTTATCCTATTGTTGATGCAGGTATGAGAGAGCTAAATAAAACAGGCTTCATGCACAATAGAGTGCGGATGATAGTCGCTAGTTTTTTAACTAAACATCTCTTAATAGATTGGCGTTGGGGAGAAAATTATTTTGCTAGAAAGCTGCTTGATTTCGAATTATCCAGCAACGTAGGTGGTTGGCAATGGGCTGCCGGATGTGGTGTCGATGCAGCACCCTATTTCCGGATTTTTAATCCCTATGAACAAGTTAAGAAATTTGATAAAGATTTAAAATACATCAAAAAATGGGTACCAGAATATTCAGATCCTTTTAAATATCCCAAACCTATTGTAGACCATAAAATGGCTAGGGAGAGATGTTTGGCAACTTATAAAAAGGCTTTAAATTAAAAAAGACCTTCTTTAAAAGGTCTCTCTAATATAAATTCAAAATCGTCATTTAATTTTTAGTACTAATCAATTCAATCTCAAAATCTAGTGGAGCGTTTGCAGGTATTGCACCTTGCGCCGAGCTTCCATAACCTAAATAAGAAGGAATTAATATTCTAATCTTACCTCCAGTTTTAATTTTGGGTATAGTACTTTGCCAACCTGAGATTAAACCATAGAGTGGCGATTCTAATGGACTTGTACTCTTAGCAGAATCAAATATCTTCCCGTCAAATAATTTACCGGTGTAAGCAACTTTAATAGTCGAGCTCGTCGTGATAAGATCTGTACCCGTACCTGGGGTTAAAATAGAATAATAAACTCCACTTGAATCTCTAGTAAATGTCAAAGGAATTGTTGCCTTATACTTTGTTATCAAAGAATCTGCTAAACTTATAGAATTGCTTACATTAGGAACAGAAAATATTGCGTCTAATATGGTGTTACCTGAAACTTGACTTCCAAAACCATCTTTGCCATAAGCCAAGTAAGACGGGATAATAGCTCTAATAGATCCTCCCTTATGAAGTTTTATGATGTTCTCTCTAAACCCTTTTGGAGAAACATAACCTAGATAATTAGCTAAATAAGCTCCATTTTCTATTGTTGGCGTTTGATCTCCTTGTAATTTTAATGTATTGCCGTTAAGATCTTTTAATGTTTGAAGATAAAATACATAATCCGGATAAGTTAAAGCGTTACCAGTACCTGTATTTATAACCTTGTAATAATACCCAGATGTGTCCTTTTGAAATCCAGATAAATTATTTTGTTTCATAAATGCCTGCATCTGTTCGTCTTGAATCTGTTGAAGTGTTCTAACGTCTTTTTTACAAGAAACGAAGATCACACTAGCAATAAACAAAAGGCCTAATATTTTTTTCATCATTTTATTTTACGTCAAGTAATTCTATATCAAAATCTAAGATTGAATTTCCGGGTATTTTACCATTAGCATTAGGTCCATAAGCATATCCGCTTGGGATAATTAATCTTATTTTACCACCTTTTTGAATTAAAGGTATTCCTATCTTCCAACCAGAAATTACATTGGATAAAGGAATTGTTGCAGCGTTCGAACTATCAAAAGAATTACCACTTAAAAATCTGCCTGCGTATTTAGCTGTAATTGTTGGCGAATTGGTTGTATAATTATAATTTCCAGATCCTGGCTCAATAATTTGATAATAAACTCCAGATTCATGTCTTACTGCTGGTATATTATTATCTGCAATAAATTTTTTGATAATGACCTCATCTTTTACAAGTTGATCTTGAGCATCTTTGTAAGGATCATTTCCTCCCTTTATACATGAACTTAAACTTACCGCAGCTATAAATAGTAATAAAAAGTATTTCTTCATCTCAAATTAGTTTGCAAATTTATCTTTCTTTTTAGTAAAACCTAAACATTAACATTATTTAACGCTAAATGCTATCCCTTGTTACGCAACCAATTAATCTAATGATACTATAAAAAAGCTTTAAATATTAATTCTGATAAGAAATATGGGAGGTATTAGAACTGTAAATGACAAAAATTAATGACTGTCAATAGTTAAAATATTTATAGCGGAAAAAATTCGACTAAGCGATCGCCTTGCTTTTCTCAATAATTTCTTTATAAAAATCCTCATACATTGGTAAGATTCTACTCAAATCAAAATCACTAGCTCTGTTTAAGGCATGTTCTTTAAACTGATTTAAGCGATCTTCATTCTCCAAAATATAAATAGCGTGTTTGGCCATCCCTTCAACATCACCAACATTATCCATAAAACCAGTAACTCCATTAATATTAAGTTCTGGTAAACCACCAGTATTAGAAGAAATCACAGGCACTTTACATGCCATCGCTTCCAGAGCTGCCAATCCAAAACTTTCAGATTCAGAAGGCATGATAAATAAATCAGCAACTGATAAAATTTCTTCAACAGCATCTTGCTTACCTAAAAAACGAACGTTTTCACATACTTTTAAATCACGACAAAGCTGTTCGCAATTTACACGCTCGGGACCGTCGCCTACCATTAATAATTTTGCGGGAACTTTTTCTAATATTTTTTGAAAGATGTATATCACATCCTGTGTACGCTTTACTTTTCTAAAGTTAGAGGTGTGTACTATTATTCTTTCTCCCTGTGGAGCTATCGCTTTTTTGAAGTGGTCTTTAGGTTTTAGGCTAAATCTGTTATGATCAATAAAATTTGGAATAACCCGAATATCTTTTTGTATATCAAAATGATCATAGGTAGATTTTTTCAAATCCTCCGATACAGCAGTAACTCCATCAGATTGATTAATAGAAAAAGTAACTACTGGTTTATACGTCAAATCTTTCCCTACTAAAGTAATATCTGTACCATGCAAAGTAGTGACTACTGGTATATGTATGTTAAAAGTTGCTAAAATTTGTTTGGCCATAAATGCCGCAGAAGCATGAGGAATGGCATAATGAACATGAAGAATATCTAACTTTTCAAAACGTACAACATCTACCATTTTACTGCTCAATGCTAACTCATAAGGAGCGTAATCAAACAATGGATATTTTGAAACTGAAACTTCGTGATAAAATAGGTTCTCAGAGAAAAAATCTAATCTAGCTGGCTGACTATAGGTAATAAAGTGAACTTGATGACCATGATCAGCAAGAGCCTTACCTAATTCTGTTGCTACAACTCCGCTACCACCAAAGGTGGGATAACAAACAATTCCAATTTTCATTGATACGTTTTTAATACTGAAAAATCAGTTTACAAAGAAAAGTTTTTCAACCGTGATTAATGTTAGTGGATTGTAACAAAAAGGAATAAACTTAATTGCTTTTATTTGTATTAGGCATAAATTCTATTTTAGATTTTAAATCCTTCAATTTATCTCGCGTTGATGCTATTTCTTCTTTGTACATTTTTAGCATTTCGGTAGTATCACCAAATTCCACATTTAATTTACCAGCTTTTTTAGCATCTCTTGCAGCCTTATTGGCGGCTTTGCTTGCCTTTTTTGCCAATTTTTGATTGCCGGGATCTGATGAAAGCTGATCTGAAAGCTTCTTTGCATCGGCAGCAGATGCTGAAGCGTTTTGATTCGCCTTGTCAATATCACTTATTAAACTTTCATTCTCTAAAGTGGTGCGTTCTAATTTTAAATTAACTTCGTTAAGATAGGTGTTTAAAGCCAAAAGAGCTCGCTGACTTTCTAACCTATCTATTTTTTGGCTGTTAATTTTATTTGAACAGGCAATCATAGCTAATACAACAAAAATAAACAACCCTTTAAATTGAACCCCCTTTTTGAACATTGTTTTTCTTCTTATCATTAACAGTTAAGTCTATTTTTGAAATTACGTTTCAAAGAATTACTTTTTTGACTTTTCTATAGCTTGATAAATAATATCCTGAATTCTTGGGCGAATATTAAGGTCGGATAATTTATTACTCACTTCTGGGTTAACCCTATTTGATAAAAACACATAAACCAGATCACTTTTTGGATCAACCCAAACGCAAGTACCTGTATAACCTGTATGTCCGTAAGTTTCTGGTGAAGCATATTTAGATGGATAACCATAACTTGACTTTTCATCATATCTATCAAACCCTAAACCTCTGCGACTAACATCAGATTGCTTTGCTGTAAATAAATCAACCGTTGAAGCTTTAAAATATCTATCTCCACCATATGTTCCTTTGTTCAGTAACATTTGATAAAGTATAGCTAAATCAGATGCGTTGGAAAATAATCCAGCATGCCCTGAAACCCCTCCAATCATCGCAGCACCTTGGTCATGTACATAGCCCCATAATAAAGTTTTTCTAAAAACAAGGTCGTCCTCTGTTGGGATTAATCTCGCTTTTTCAAATCGATATCTTGGATTAAAGCCCGTAGTGTACATTCCTAAAGGATCGTAAAAATTACTTTTAACATAATTGGCTAAAGGTATTTGTGTAAGTGTTTCAACAATTTCTTTCATAAAATACATGCTCAAATCGCTGTAAACATATTGACCGCGAGTTTTAAGTTGACTTTCTAACATCTGTTTCCACATTACATCATAGAAATAACTCTTTTTCATATAAAAGCTATCAGCAACTTTTACGTTATAATCATTAGTAGAATCTCTGCTAAAATCCTCTGGTTTAATACTATTATAAAAAGGGATATAAGGAATAAAGCCAGCCTGATGAAGCATCACCTCTTTCACCTTAATGTTTTCCTTATTTGTTCCTCTGGTTTTCGCCAGATAAGTACTAATGGTAGTATCCAAATCCAACTTCTTTTGCTCATACAGTCTCATCACTTCCATAGTAGTAGCAGAAACTTTTGTAACAGAAGCTAAGTCGAAAATATCATCAATACGCTCAGGCGTAGATTTATCATAAGTATGGTAACCATAAGCCTTATTAAAAATCACCTTTCCATTTTTGGCAACAAATACCACAACTCCTGGAGCAGCTTTTTCTCTGATTGCTTCTTCCGCTACAGCATCAATTCCTTTTAAATCGCTTGCATTAATACCAACATCTTCTGGAACAGAATAAGTAAACCTTACTTTATCGATATTGCTACCCATTCCTTTAGTAAACTTATCGTTATAAGTTGTTGCTAGTTTAGCTTCAGTAGCTACTCCTCCAAAAATTAATTGAGCAGTAAAATTCGAACCTTCATTGGTATGTTTGGCGCTCCAAATGATAGGTGCATTCACATCAGTTAACTTAGTTAAACTTTTACCATCCCCAAACAGCGCAATAATCACTTGTTTTTTACGCTCCATTTCCGAGATGAAGCTCATTACCTCATCATTAAAAACAGATACATCTGATACACACAAAATAATGGTGTTATAATATTTCAAATCATCAATTAAACTATTAAACTGATGGTTGGCTAGATACATATTCCCATTAAAATAAGTTACGTGAGCATATTTATTCGACAAACTGTCAAATTCAATGCTATGACTAAATCCAAGATCAATACTTGCAATTGTTCTTTTCTCCAAGTTTTTAAGCGGAATTATATCTTGATCATTGTTTAAAACAACCGTATTTTTTCCTGCTTCCTGAAAAAGCGCCAGCCATTTTTGATCTTCTTGATGTTCTTGTCCGCAAGCGAATAAAAAAGTGCTTGAGATTAATGTAGTGACTAATAAAAGTTTTTTGATCATTTCTTGTAAACGTTTTTGCCTGCTATATATGTTGCTGAAACCTTAATTTTTCCTAGTGATTCATTCGGAACAGTCATGAGATCTTCTTCTAGGATCACAAAATCAGCAAATTTTCCCGTCTCTAAACTTCCCTTTTCATGCTCTTCAAAATTTGACTTAGCGGCCCAAATGGTCATCCCTCGCAATGCTTGCTCTCTACTTAATGCGTTCTCCTTCTGAAAACCATTTTTAGGAAAATGATTTAAATCTTGTCGAGTAACGGCAGATGAAAAAGTGTACATGGGGTTGATATCTTCAACCGGGAAATCAGTGCCTAACGGTAACCAATTATTTTGCTGAAGTAACTCTAAATAAGCATACGCCGATTTTAATCTTTCTTTTCCTAACCGATCACCTGCCCAATACATATCAGAAGTAGCGTGAGTAGGTTGTACAGATGGGACAATGTTGTTCTGTCCAAATAATTTAAAATCATCTGTATTAATAACTTGGGCGTGTTCTATCCGCCATCTTTCATCATTTTTACCTTTTAAAACACTCGCATAAATTTTTAGGATGGTCCGATTTGCAGAATCTCCAATAGCATGGGTACACATCTGAAAACCATGATCGTGAATTTTTTGCGCAACATCTTTAAAATGTTGAGGATCCGAAAGTAGAAAACCTGTATGACCAGGCATATCGGCGTAAGGTTGTAACAAGCAGGCTCCACGCGAACCCAAAGCACCATCACCATAAACCTTAAATGCTCTTATATTTAGAAAATCTGTTTTGATCTTCCCCTTTTCGAATAAGAATTTATAATTCTTCTCCGCATCTGACAGCATTACATAAAGGCGCATTTTTAAATCTCCTTTTTTCTGTAATGAATCTATCAACATCGCATCTTCAAAATCAATACCACAGTCATCAATAGTAGTTAAACCCACAGCGAAACAATTATTAGCCGCAGCAATTAAACCTTTTTCGGTTTGGC
Source organism: Pseudopedobacter sp. (assembly GCA_014378105.1). Lineage (GTDB taxonomy): Bacteria > Bacteroidota > Bacteroidia > Sphingobacteriales > Sphingobacteriaceae > Pseudopedobacter. Next base: position 451 of record JACMOI010000087.1, on the reverse strand, counting down.
TACGTGTAAACGCGGGAATTTTTGCGCTCACCAAATCAACAGCGTTATCAATTAAAATTCCAGTCAGTTTTCCATTCTTCACTTCAATTTCGCCACCGACTAATTTTTGCCCTTCAACAACACCTGCCGAATCTAACGCTACTTGATTAACAATAACTGCATGACCATCTACCCGAGAAAGCATCACTGGTCTGTTTTTAAATAAAGAATCTAACAATACTTTATCTGGAAATTCTTTGATAGGCCAATCATTTTGATCCCATCCTCTACCTATTATCCATCCTTCTGGATTTTTATCGGCGAAAGCCTTTACCTTTTCTAAAATCTCTTTCCAACTTTTAGTACCTACTAAATTCACATTTTGTAAGCCCTGTCCATACCTTAAAAAATGTGCATGCGCATCAATAAAGCCTGGGTAAACTGCTTTGCCCTGAGCGTCAATTTCTTCATT
>JACMOI010000086.1 GCA_014378105.1 Pseudopedobacter sp. | reverse complement strand
GGGGCATCTTTCAGTTCATCGGTTAAATCTTGCCCTGCCCAGTGTTCGTAATGCTTGCCATTTCGCCATAAACGACTTTCACTTACGTCATAAATATCCCCTAAATAAGCTACCCAAATTTGAGGTTTGTCTTGTCCGTTACGTAAGGCCAATTGCGATTTAGTATATTCAGGAAGGTTTTCCATGAGTTAATTTTCTGCTCCTAAAATATTCAAAGAAAAGCAGATTAAGCAGAATTAATGACATGGAATAAAAATGATCTTCGAATGGAATGGTGCCGACTCTAAAATTCATGTTCTCTGCGTTATTGTACATCACTATTGGAATAGCGGTTAAAATACCATTCACAATATAAAAAGGAATTAGAGAAACCAAATATGCCAAATAGAATTTCCCCATATTTAATGAAGTGGATTTGAATAACGTGTAAATTAGGATCACTGCTAAGGTGCTGAAATTGATCAAACTGTAAAGTTGCTGATTAAAAAGGAACAGCATCAAAATGCAAAAAACTAATAAAATAATACTGATGTTTCGACTCCAAACTTTAGAAATATTGATTTTTAAATAGCTATTTAGGCATTCATAAATGAATATACAAGCAAACGGTACTGTGATGAAAAATAGAATTTCTTCTAATGGGAGGTTAAAAAATTTGATGCCTATAATGTATTGATCATTAAATGACCAAACATTTTTAATGGTGAAAATATAGTCCCAAACTAAATATAGAAGCCCTGAGCATAGGATTCCTGGGGCTATAAATTTCCACTTTTTGTAAAAATGTACCTTTTTATCAAATGATAAAACGATGGGAAAAAATACCGTTAAAATATTGATGATTAGATAGGTGTACTGTTGTTTCATGCAGTGGGCACTCTTTTCAAAACGGCAATTTCTTGTGTAGAACACAATTTACTATCAATCATAAAGTATACCATATTCTTTAAAATGGTTTTGTCAACGTCTAGTTTTATGAGTGATGGTCTGCTCAGTAAATCAATAATTTTGTTTTTATCGACGGTTAAATTTCTACTGTAACCCAAAAATGAGGGTACATAAAACGAGAGACTAAAACGTAAAAAACGTACTTCCAAGTTTTCTGGGGCTTTACTTACTGCCTCGTTAATCGTTGAAAATCCCTTTTTAATATAACTGAGTTTACTTACTGGATTCCAAGCATGTTTTGCTTTTATAGCTTGCGCAGAACCTAAATAAGCTAAAATTAATGGATCAGGATTTTTGATGTTTTCGAGGTGATTGCAAAGTTGATCGGCCTTTTCGCTGTCGTTTATGGCGATCACATAATCCGCTCTTATTTGCTTTATATCGTAAGCTTTTAAGTTTGTGATTTGTAACGTGAATAATATAATGGTGACTAAAAGTTTCATGTTTAATGTAATTTTTACTTTAATAACGATAAAAACCTAAACGTAGTTTAGTTTACTTTTAACCAAAGCCTGAGCCATTAAAAATAACTTATGCGTGTCTGACACTCTGATTCTTTTATTCGCAATGGTTAAAGCAGGTGTATTTTTAATTTTTTTAAAGAGTTGGAGATAATAAACATAGGCAATATAAACCCCTAATTTGGATCCATTAGGCAAATTTTTAATGCCTTCAAAAGCATCATCAAAATCAACTTTTATATCCGCTTCTATTGTTTTTTTATCCTCTTCTGTGAATTTAGTAAAATCCACTTTTGGGAAATAGGTGCGTCCACGTTCTTCATAATCAGATTTAATGTCGCGTAAAAAATTAATTTTTTGAAAAGCAGCGCCTAAACTCCTCGCTTTAGGTAAAAGTTTTTCGTACAAGATTTCATCTCTTTCGCAAAACACCCTCAAACACATTAAACCTACAACTTCTGCTGAGCCGTAAATGTAATCTTTGTAACTAGCATCGGTATAAGCAGTTTTGTCTAAATCCATTTCCATAGATTTTAAAAAAGCATCAATCAATTTAAATTCGATTTGATATTTATTCACTACCTCTTGGAAAGACTGTAAAACAGGATTCAGGCTAATTTTATCTTCAATTGCAGATTTGGCATCCTCCCTAAACTTCGTAATTAATTTCACTTTGTCTTTATCATGAAAGGTATCTACAATCTCATCTGCATAGCGAACAAAACCGTAAATAGCATAAATAGGATATTGAAACTTATGATCAAAAGCTTTTATGCCTAAACTGAAAGAAGTGCTGTACTTTTGCGTAATAATTTTACTGCACTCAAAACAGGTTTCATTATAAAGATCCATAATGTAGAAAAAGTTTATTTGACCAAAATACATTTTTTTTAAGTTTTTGTTTGAATTGAGTTGAAACAAAAAACCTATTTTTAGATTTATCATCATCATGCATCAATCATCAAGAGTTCACGTTATTGGTTCTGGCTTCGCCGGATTAGCCGCTGCCTCAGTATTGGCTAAAAAAGGATATCAAGTTACCATCATTGAAAAAAATGATCAACCTGGAGGTAGAGCTAGCGTGTGGGAAAGCGAAGGCTTCAAATTTGATATGGGTCCAAGTTGGTACTGGATGCCCGATGTTTTTGAAAACTATTTTGCGCTCTTTGGAAAAAAAGTAAGTGATTTTTATGATTTAAAAAGGTTAGACCCTGGCTATAGGGTTTATTTTGGTGAGCAAGATTGGATGGATATTCCAGCAAACATGGAGGAGTTGGAAGCACTTTTCGAAAAGTATGAAAAGGGGAGTAGTGTTGGTTTGCGGAAATTTATGGAGCAAGCTGCCTACAAATACAAAACGGCTATGAGCGATTATGTTTTTCGTCCGTCACATTCAATCACCGAATTTATTGATATCAGAATGATGTTGGAGAGCTTACGGATACATATGTTAAAACCTATGAGTAAGCATGTGAGACAATATTTCACCAATCCAAAATTGATTCAATTGTTAGAATTTCCAGTTTTATTTTTGGGTGCTACAGCTCAAAAAATTCCGGCAATGTATAGCTTAATGAATCATGCAGATTTAGCCATGGGTACTTGGTATCCGATGGGTGGGATGAATGAAATTGTAAAGGC
>JACMOI010000085.1 GCA_014378105.1 Pseudopedobacter sp. | reverse complement strand
GATTAGCAGCTCGGCAATGTTGATTTATTTCTCGTGGCTTTGCTTTTTTGCTTGAGCTAAATTTTTAATCAGCTCAATGTATTCTAATGGGAAATGATGCAATTCGGCACCTTCTAAAATAACTTTTAAATAACTTTCTTGGGGAAAAAGACTTTCTGCCAATTTAGGACACATAAATGTAAAAGCTTTTTTTACACCATTATCAGTTTCAATATCAGTTTCAATTAAGTTATAAAAGGGTTCCGTTTGGCTTAATAACTCAAATTTGGTTTTTGGTAATTCATAGATGACCCCTAGCGTATATTCTCCGTTTGCAGCAATTAAGTTAGCTCTTGCAGTTCCATCGGGGTTTTGTCTATTAAATCTTAAAGCATAATTTTTCAATTTCCCTTTTTCGAAAGAAATTACAGGGTCATTAATCCTAAATTCTATTAATGCTAAATTTAGGCTGCTCCCATATCCAAAATAAAAAAAGGAATTCTTCATATTACTTTTCTCCGTTCCACTCGGCATAAAATTGTTGGAGGTATTGCTCCATAAATTCATGTCTTTGCGCAGCAATTTTTTTACCAGTGGTGGTGTTCATTTTATCTTTAAGCAAAAGTAACTTCTCGTAAAAGTGGTTGATAGTTGGCGCTGTACTTTTTTTATAAGCTTCTTTGTTGATATTAATATCGGGTTTTATTTCGGGATTATACAATTCCCGATTTTTAAAACCACCATAAGTAAAAGCTCTGGCAATACCAATGGCTCCAATAGCATCTAATCTATCAGCATCTTGTACCACCAACATTTCGGGTGAAGTGAAGTTAATTTCGCCTAAACTGCTTTTAAAAGACATGTTTCTGATAATTTGTTGAACATGATAAATGATCCCTTCATCAACCTTGATTGATTTTAAAAAATCACTAGCTTTTCTTGGGCCAATTTCTTCGTCACCATCATGAAATTTAGCATCAGCAATATCATGCAATAAAGCAGCAAATTCTACCACTCCTAAATTTACACTTTCTTCTTTAGAAATGTTTGTAGCAGTTTTCCAAACGCGTTCTATATGCCACCAATCATGGCCGGCTTCAGCATTTTGGAGTTCTTCTTTAACAAAGTGGATGGTTTTTTCAATATGATTGCTCATGATGCAAATAAGGAAAATTGTTTTGATTTAGAGAATGATTTATGTCACATTGAAATAAAAAAAGCCTGTGAATTTCACAAGCTCTTAAAATTCATTTATTTAAAAATGGATTACTTCTTATCTAATAAAGAAACTGCATCATCATCTACAAACCAGTTCAAAGTGCCGTTTGCAGGCTTAATCAATTGTGCAGGATATTGAGCCACGTTTCTTTCACCTTCTAAAACTGCCTTTATTGCATTCGCTTTATTAGCTCCAAAAGTAAGAAACGCAATATTTTTTGCTTGATTGATTAATGGAGCCGTAAAGCTAATTCTATACACTTTTTTATCATCAAGATAAACTTCTTTCACCAGTTCTTCATCTATCCAAACCAAAGAGGTTTGAGGAAAAATGGAAGCGGTATGCGCATCATCACCCAAACCCAAAATGATTAAATCAAAAATGGGTTGTTCGTCAAAATGACGACAAATGCATCTTTCATAATCCTGAGCCGCCGAAGCAGGATCTAAACTGGTATCTATTTTACAAACTTGCTCCTCGGGAATGTTCAATGGGTCTAAAAGGGTTTCTTTTGCCATCAAATAATTGCTATCCGGATGATCATGAGGAACGTATCGCTCATCTCCAAAAAAGAAATATACTTTGCTCCAATCAATTTGATCTTTATAATCCTTACTAGTTAGTAACTGATGCAATTTCTTTGGCGAATTTCCGCCAGAAAGAGCGACAAAAAAGTGACTATGATCGTTTATCGCCTCATTAGAAGTTTTCACAAAGAAATCTGCTAATGCTTTTATAGCTAAGTCGGAATTATTGAAAACGTTTAAATTCATTTCTTTTCTCCTTTTTTAATGGGCAAGGTAAACCAGTGGAAACCATCTTTTGCAATTAATGCTTCTGCAGTTTCTGGTCCCCAGCTGTCTGACGAGTAATTAGGGAAACTGATACTTTTTCTGCTTTCCCAATTTTCTAAAACTGGCATCAATAAATCCCAAGCGGTTTCTACCTGATCGCCACGCATAAATAGCGTTTGATCACCTTTCATGGCATCTAATAATAAAGTTTCGTATGCTTCAGGCGTATCGTTCTCATAGGTTCCATCGTAATTAAAAACCATGTCAACAGGGTTTAAGGTCATATCTAAACCAGGTCTTTTAGCTTGTACCTGTAAGCGTATACTCATTTCGGGCTGTATGCTGATGATTAACCTATTTTGCTGCCAGCTTTCTGAAGATTGTGATGGAAAAATTAAATGCGGAACATCTTTAAACTGGATACTAATAATAGAAGATTTTTGATGCATTCTTTTACCTGTTCTTACATAAAAAGGTACGTTTTGCCACCTCCAGTTATCAATAAAGAATTTTAAAGCTGCAAAAGTTTCAGTATTTGATTCTGGATCAACTCCAGTTTCTTCACGATAACCCTCTACCTTTTCGCCTTGTACCCAACCGTCGCCATATTGTCCACGAACGGTATTGAATCTGATTTCCTCGTTTGCAAAAGGTCTCATGGCCCTTAAAACGTCCACTTTTCTATTTCTGATTTCTTCGGCATCAAAATTAACTGGTGGCTCCATCGCAACCAAGCACAAAACTTGCAAAATATGGTTTTGAACCATATCGCGTAAAGCTCCTGAGCCATCATAATAACCACCTCGATCTTCTACACCAATATCTTCGGTAACCGAAATCTGTACATGTTCAATATAGTTCCTATTCCAAATAGGCTCAAAAAGCGCATTTGCAAAACGGAAAGCTAACATATTTTGTACGGTTTCTTTTCCTAAATAATGGTCGATACGATAAATTTGGGTTTCATCAAAAATTGATTTCAATAAAATGTTCAATTCTTTAGCAGAGGCCAAATCATGACCGAAAGGTTTTTCAACCACAATTCTGGTTCTATCTGTATTATCTGCGAGTTTAACTTTTGCCAGATTACTTGCAATTATTGGAAAAAACTTAGGATCAACAGCCAAATAATGGATAATTACAGGCGGTTCTGACCATTCGTTTTCACATTTTTCAATAAAGTCACTCATTTTCTTGTAGTCTTTTTCGTCGTTCACATCGGAAGTCAGATAAGAAATATGACTAGAAAATTCTTTCCATTTGTCTTTATCGGCTTTGCCACTTCTAGAATATTTATTTACGCCTTCTAATAAAGTTTTTATAAAACTTTCATCAGAATAAGAGGTACGTCCCAAGCCAATAATTGCAAATTCCTTCGGCATGTATTTCTCTAAAAACAAATTGAACAAAGCAGGAATTAATTTTCTAGCAGCTAAGTCACCGGTACCACCGAAAATCATGAATATGGTTGGCCTGGGTTTTACATTAGTTTTCATTTTACGATTTGATAAAGTTGATTTTTAGTTTTCTTAATTTTAATTCCATTGTGTATGAAAGATGCCTTCTTTATCAGTTCTTTCATAAGTATGCGCACCAAAATAATCTCTTTGTGCCTGAATCAAATTTGATGGCATTCTCTTGGTTTTAAAACTATCAAAATAGCTTAAAGCAGCTGAAAAAACAGGCAAAGAAATTTGTGAATTTACAGCTTCTGCTATAATATTTCTAGCATTAACGTGTGTCGATTTTATTTTTGATGAAACGGCAGCATCCAATAAAAGATGTTGAAGCTCCTTGTTCTGAAAAGCTTGATATATATCTTCTAAAAACGCTGCTCTAATGATACAGCCGCCTCTCCAGATTTTAGCGCAATCCGCTAAATTTAAATGATAATTTAGTTCTTCTGAAGCTTTATAAAGCATTTCCATTCCCTGAGCATAAATTACTGCACTTGCAAAATACATTGCTGCTTCTAAATCTTTTAAGAAACTTTCTCCATTTACATCGATAGCTCTTGCATCTCCGTATATTTTATCAGCGGCCAGCCTCCATTTTTTCTGTTTAGATAGATCTCGCATGGCCACCGCAGTGTCTATACAAGTAGTCGCTGCTTGTAAATCCATCGCTTCTTGAGATGTCCATTTACCAGTTCCTTTTGCTTTAGCTTCGTCTTTGATATAATTGATTAAGATTTTTTGATCCCCTGGAGCTTTAAATTGAAAAATGTCTGAAGTAATCTCCATTAAATAGGATTGTAAACGCCCATTGTTCCAAGTCTTAAACACGTCACCTATCTCTTCATCTGTCATTTTTAAACCTGTTTGCATCAATTCATACGCTTCGGCAATTAATTGCATTAATGCATATTCAATACCGTTATGAACCATTTTTACAAAATGGCCAGATGCTCCAGGGCCTATATAAGTGACACAAGGGTCGTTATTTACCTTTGCAGAAACTGCTTCTAAAATTGGTTTTACAACATCATAAGCTTTTTCATCACCCCCTGGCATCATACTTGGTCCAAATCTAGCGCCTTTTTCGCCGCCTGATATTCCCATCCCAAAAAAATGAATTCCTTTTTCCCTTAGAAAAGAAAAGCGTTGCTCCGTATCAGTAAAATGAGAGTTTCCACCATCAATAATTAAATCACCTTTATCTAAAAGAGGGATTAAATCTTGAATTACTGCATCAACAATTTTACCGGCAGGCACCAGCATCATGATTGCTCTTGGCGTTTTTAAACTTGATATAAAGGTTTTTAAATCGATTGTTCCAGTAGTGTTTGTATCCTTACTTTCTTGATTTAGAAATTCTACTTGTTCTTCACTTTTGTCATAACCAGTAACTTTAAAACCATGATCAGCCATGTTTAACATTAGATTTCTACCCATGGTGCCAAGTCCTATCATCCCGAAAACGTTTTGATCAATCATTAAATTTTTTTTAAAAATTATAGAATAAATTGTGACTTAAGCGTCAGGATTTACAGATTTTACACAATAATCATCCTCAGCATCCCATAAAAACGCTCCTCCTTTAATTCCGTCTTTATTGCTCACAATTTTAATATTATCATCCAGCTTAAAGCTGATTTTTTTTGCATTTCCACCACTTAAATAAAGACGGTCATAGTTTATCACAGTTTTAAAAGTTTTTAAAACCTCTTTTATTTTTTTATTCCATTTCTCTTCGCCGTCTTTCAATAATGCTTTGTCGCCAATAAAAGCATCATAATCCTTTCCTTTCCTGACTGGAAGATGTGCTAATTCTAAATGTGGAAGTAGTTTTCCATCCATAAATAAGGCAGTTCCGAAACCTGTACCCAAAGTAATCACCATTTCCAAACCTTTACGACTTATTACGGCTAAACCTTGTAAATCTGCATCATTGACTAATCTAACTGGTTTTTTTAGTTCGTTTCCTAAAGCTTTGCTTAAGTTGAAATTTTTCCAAGCAGCATTATCTAAATTTGGAGCAGTAAAAATTACACCATCTTTTACATAGCCAGGAAATCCTATAGATATTTTATCATAAGGTGGGTAACCTTTCACTAAAGCCTTGATAGCCGCGATAAGATTTTTTGGATTAGCTTTTTCTGGCGTCTCAACTTTCTTGTAGTCAAATTGCATCTCACCATCAGGATTTAAAACGGTTGCCTTAATGTGTGAGCCGCCAATGTCTATGGATAAGAAATTTATTTGTTTGTTATTTTCCATCTGTTAGAAAAGTTTTTTAGAATCAATGGGTTTCGTATATCACTTTAGGATGTATTTATTTTAGAAATTATTTACACTACTTTTAACAAAAACTCATCCAATTTTTGGAAACAATAAAACCTACGGCTAATCTAAGAAATATCGATAAACTTACGGCACTGTGGGCTTTAAGTGAATCAGGGTTAGGTGGAATTTTACATACATTTCAGATTCCATTTTCAGGATTTTTTCTCGCTGCTTTTGCTATTTTAATTATTAAACTCATTGCATTCTACAGTAAAAATCCTTTCCAAAATATATTAAAGGCCACTTTTTTGGTTTTACTAATTAAAGCAGCAGTGAGTCCACAAAGCCCACCGTTTGCTTATTTAGCAGTAGCTTTTCAAGGTCTTAGCGGAGCAATTATTTTTAAAATAATCCCTAAACAAGCCTATGCAACTTATTTACATGCTATTTTTAGCTTAATGGAAACGGCGATTCAAAAGTTATTGGTCTTGTGGATTTTCCTAGGGTCATCTTTTTTCCAGGCTTTTGATGATTTTTCAAAAGGAATTTTTAAAAATTTAAATGTAGACATAAGCAGCTTTAGTTTAGTTATAATAGGATTTTATTTGCTAATTTATTTTTCTTGGGCAACATATATAGGTTATTTGAGTAACCATCTTCCCGAAAATTTAAGTAAAAGACAATTTAAACTGGAGAACGATGCATCTATCGCTATCAATAAAATCCCATTAAAAAAGAGCAGCTATCTCAAAAAAGTAGGCGGGCCTCTTTTAATGATTTTAGGAGTTTATCTATTAGCTTTAATAACACATTCTGAGATATTTCTTAAAAGCTTCTACCGTACTTTGATTATTCTTTTTATTTGGTGGTTGATTAATCCCTTTTTAAGGAAGGGTTTAAAATGGCTATTTGATAAGCAGCGGAACGATTATCGTGAAGATTTTTCAAATATTTTTTCTTTACTTTCTATCACAAAAAGTAAAATTAAACCTGCTTTTGCTATGGCCAGAAAAGATGTGAAAGGCATTAAAGTTTATAAAGAGTTTGTATTCAATCTAATCGCTCTGAGTTTAAAAGATGATTAAAAACAAAGTGATTATTTTTTCCGATTCTATCCAATCTGGAAAAACCAGTAGGGTGCTTACATGGATTAAAGATCAAGAAAGTGTAGGTGGAATATTAACGCCAGATATTGGTGATAAGCGAAAGTTGATGGATATTTCTGAAATGAAATTATATGATTTGGAGACAGATGATCTTGATCAAGATCACATTGTAGCAGTAGGAAGATTCGTATTTTTGAAGTCAGGTTTTGAACGGGCAATAGCTATTTTAAATGAAGCACTTTTAAACCCTCCAAAACTTGTAGTAATTGATGAAATTGGAAAACTAGAGTTAGAAAACGCTGGTTTGGAACCAGCTTTAAGTGATATTTTGAATAAATTCTCAATTTCTTCTCCTGAGACTACTTTCTTAATTATTGTTAGAGAAAATTTATTGGGAGAGGTAATGGCTAAATATTCTTTTCAGGATGTTGAGTTTGTCGGTTATAACTACTTTACAAAATAAAAATGGTTGGGTTCTTAAATTTAAGAACCCAACCATTTAACTATTTATAAATTTGGGTTATAAGCCAAATTCTGCTTTCACTTTATCTACAAAGTCTAACTTCTCCCAAGTAAATAATTCTACTTCTAAAGTCTTCTCTTCTCCGTTTGCACCATGGAAAGTTTTCTTAACTACTTCATTAACACGTCCCATGTGTCCGTAAGCTGCAGTTTCAGAATAAATAGGATTTCTTAATTTCAAACGTTGCTCAATAAAATAGGGGCGCATATCAAATATTAACTCCACTTTTTTTGCAATCTCACCATCGGTTAAACTAACTTTTGCAGTTCCTTTAGTATCGACGAAAATACCACAAGGTTCGGCAACTCCAATAGCATAAGAAACCTGAACTAAAACTTCATCAGCAACACCAGCTGCAACTAAGTTTTTTGCGATATGACGTGTTGCATAAGCTGCAGAACGGTCTACTTTTGATGGATCTTTTCCAGAGAAAGCACCACCACCGTGAGCACCTTTACCACCATAAGTATCAACAATAATCTTTCTTCCTGTTAAACCAGTATCTCCATGTGGACCACCAATTACAAATTTCCCAGTTGGGTTAATGTGATATTTAATTTGGTCGTTAAATAATTTTTGTAGTTCAGGCTTAATTGCTGCCTTAACTCTTGGAATCAAAATACTAATGATATCACTTTTGATTTTAGCCAACATAGTTGACTCTACATCAAAATCATCATGCTGTGTCGAAATCACAATACTATCGATTCTAACAGGTTGGTGTTGATCATTATATTCAATAGTTACCTGAGATTTTGCATCAGGTCTTAAATAGGTGATTTCTTTGTTTTCACGACGTATCGCAGCTAATTCGATCAATAGCTTATGTGCCAAATCTAACGCTAAAGGCATATAATTGTCGGTTTCGTTAGTTGCATAACCAAACATCATTCCTTGGTCACCAGCACCTTGATCTTCTGGATTTGATCGATCCACACCTTGGTTAATATCTTGAGATTGGTCGTGAATGGCGGATAAAATACCGCAAGAATTCGCTTCAAACATGTATTCTGATTTGGTGTAGCCAATTTTCTTAATTACATCTCTGGCGATTTTTTGCACATCAAGGTAAGTTGAAGATTTAACCTCTCCAGCTAAAACTACCTGACCAGTGGTTACTAACGTTTCGCAAGCAACTTTTGAGTTTTTATCAAATGCTAAAAAATTATCAATTAAAGCATCTGAAATTTGGTCAGCAACCTTATCTGGGTGACCTTCAGAAACAGATTCTGACGTAAATAAATAAGACATAATAAATATAATTTTTAAATTATTTTCTTGAATTCGGGAAGATTGAGAAGATGCAAAATAAAAGAAAAGCTTTAGCAATTTTTTTACGTGGTTGCAATCCTAACAAATCTTTCCACATTAACGATCGCAAAGGTATAACAATTTTTAATTTCTGGAAAAATTAGAATTACTTTGCATAGATTTTAATTCTATAATTTTTGAAGAAAAAGATACTTTTTATTGTAAATCCAATTTCTGGAGGTTTAAACAAAGCTTTTTTCCCTAATTTAATTGATAAATACTTAGATCATGAAATTTTTGAAGCAGAAATTATATATTCAGGATACATTGGACATGCAAGAAAATTGGCTGAAGATAGCTTGAAAAATCAGTTTGATATCGTCGTTGCTGTAGGTGGTGATGGAACTATTAATGAAGTAGCTTCTGTTATAGAATCATCGGGAAAATTGATGGGGATTATCCCATGTGGTTCTGGAAATGGATTGGCCAGAACATTGAAAATACCGCTTAAAAATAGTGATGCAATAGAAAGATTAAATGGCCTAAAAATCATTCAAATAGATACAGGGATTCTAAATGACAAGAAATTTTTTAATATGGCGGGTTTGGGTTTTGATGCTCATATCAGTTCTTTATTCGCAAAAGATAAAAAAAGAGGATTTGGTGGATATGTAAAGACCACACTAAACGAAATATCAAAATATAAGCCGGATGATTACCAAATTGAAGTAGACGGACAATTATTTAAACAAGAATGCTTTATGCTAAGTATTGCTAACTCTTCTCAATATGGAAATAATGCACATGTATCCCCCACGGCTTCAGTTCAAGATGGTTTACTAGACGTATGTCTAATTAAACCTTTTCCAATGTATATTTTCCCCTCCTTAGGTTATCGTATGTTTTCAAAATCCGCAGATGGCTCAAAATTCGTAAGGATAGTAAAGGGAAAAGAAATTTTAATCAAAAGATTAAAAGCCGGACCAGTACATTTAGACGGAGAGCCGCAACAAATGGGTGAGGTAATTTCCGTTGGTATAAAACATCTGTCTCTTAATTTGATTATTTAAGGATTAATTTTCTTAAATTCATTATTAATTAAAGACCTAAATTTATCAAAATGAAAAAGTTTTATACGCTGTTATTTTCCATGTTTTTCTGTGGTATGGGTTATGCTCAAATCAGAGTTGAGTTTACAAATGTTGACCAATGGGTAAAAAATAATTTTATTGGTCAAGGCGTAGTCGTAGGTCATATTAAAACGCATTTCCCTGCAAAAGAAGCGGCAGGTATATTTAATAGCAACGGGATATTGCAGATTAATGAGGGTTTAGTGCTTTCTACGGGCGATGTGAGAAGAATTGGAGGTTTAAATGATCAGTTTAATCTAAGTACTGGCTTTAATTTAACAGGAACACCCGAAAAGGATGAAGATTTACAAAAAATAGAAAAAGGCAAATTTTTTGATATCAGCTATATAGAGTTTGATTTTGTACCCTATAATAATAGTATTTCATTTAACTACCAATTTGGTTCTGACGAATATCCCGAATATGTAGGATCGGCTTTTAATGATGTTTTTGCCTTTATAGTTTCAGACGGTAAAGAATCCAAAAATATTGCGCTTATTCCAGAAAAGAATACCCCAGTGAGTATTAATACGGTGAATTTTAAAACCGATTCTATGTATTACATTGATAATAATCCTTTTATATTAAAGGCAATTAATAGAGAAGATCCAAATGTGGAAGAACAAGAGGTCTATAGAACAAGGGTTGGTGAGATTTTATATGCCATTAAAAAGTTTTTTACACCTAAGGATGAAATTTCTAATCCCATTTCTCAGGTTATAGAACCAGATGAGAATTTGATTAAAAAGTTAAACCAAAAGTTATATAATAATCTACAGTTTGATGGCATCACCACAAAATTGGTTGCGCAAACTTATGTAGAGCCATACAAGCGGTATCATCTTAAAATTATTATTTCCGATGTCTCAGATAACATTTATGATTCTGGTGTATTTTTAGAGAAAGGTAGTTTAACCACTGTTAAAGATGAAAAACAGCCAGGTTTTATAAATTATCTGGATTTTTCACAGCAGATAGATATTCAAAAAATTATGGAAGGTGCTAAATTAAAGGATTTGGTTTCTATCCCAAATCAGAATTTAGAGAAAAACCTCTCCCTAGATAAATTAGAGACTAATAATTTAAGCTCAATAACTCAGGAATCAACTCACATCATTTATTTTGATTTTGATGTAGCTACTCCCAATCAAACAGAAACACAAAAAATTTATGAGTTAGCAAAAGCCTACAAAAATTTAGGGAAAGGTTATGGAGTGGCAGTTATTGGTCATACTGATAATAAAGGTAGTTTAAATTATAATCTTGATCTATCTTTAAAAAGAAGTGAAACAGTTGCGAACTGTTTAAAATCCATTATACCAGACTTAAAAAACATCAATATTAGTAGCAAGGCATACTTACTTCCAGCTACCTCAAACGAGACAGATGAAGGCAGATCTCTTAATAGAAGGGTAGAAGTAAAGTTTACAAAAATTAAATAAATGAGTAAAGAAAAGCGGTCAAAGAAATTTAACAGTTTTGATGGTATAGTTTTTTCAACCAATCCTGATGAACAAATTTCAAACTTTAGTGAACATCAAGAAGGCACCTTAATTCCATCAAAACAAGATTTAAGAGTTCAATTAGACAAAAAGCAACGAGCGGGAAAGGCAGTTACTTTAATTACTGGCTTTATTGGAGGTGATGATGACTTAAAAGTCCTTGGAAAAATGCTGAAATCTAAATGTGGAGTTGGTGGTAGTGTTAAAGATGGTGATATTTTGATTCAAGGAGATTTTAGAACAAAAATCATTGAAATCTTAATAAATGAAGGATATAAAGTGAAAAAGATAGGAGGCTAATTTACACTAAGTTATCTTATTTTTTTAATTGATAATGAAGCTTTTAGCGCTTAGTGTATAGTATACAATTAGCTGATTTTTAGTGATTTAAATTTCATTTTTTATTTTAATTCTACTTAGTTTTGCTCTAACCAATTATATTTTATGATTAGAACAAAAATACAAGAACCTAATCTTGTTGATTTTCAGTTTTCAAAAAATTTAGTCATCAATCATCAACTCAGTGTATCCGAGCTAGTTGAGAAAGCCATTCAAAGAGGAGAAGGAAAGTTAGCGAATAGCGGAGCTTTAGCAGTTGATACGGGTACTTTTACTGGGCGGTCTCCTAAAGACAGGTTCATCGTAGACGATGATATTACACACGAAAAAGTTTATTGGGGAGATGTCAATATTGCATTTAGTGGTCAAAAGTTTGACCAATTAGAGCGCAAAGTGATTTCCTACCTAAACTCTAAAAGCGAAATATTTGTTAGACAAGGTATGGCATGCGCCGATGAAAAGTATCGCATCAATATTAAAGTAATAACAGAACATGCTTTTCAAAATCTATTTGCACACCATTTATTTTTAAGACCTGAAGATACATTAGGTCAAGGACATGAAGACTGGACTATTATTGCTGCACCTGGTTTTATGGCAGATCCAGAAACAGATGGAACAAGACAATCAAATTTCTCTATTCTAAATTTCACAAAAAAAATAATTTTAATTGGTGGTACGGCATATACCGGAGAAATAAAGAAAGGTATATTCTCTGTATTGAATTTCTTATTACCTGTTCAACATCATGTTTTACCCATGCATTGCTCCGCAAATATTGGTATAAATGATGATACAGCTATATTTTTTGGATTATCAGGAACAGGTAAAACTACACTTTCGGCTGATCCCGATAGGTTATTAATAGGTGATGATGAACATGGTTGGGGAGAAAACTCTGTTTTTAATTTTGAAGGAGGTTGTTATGCAAAATGTGTTGATTTAACTCCAGAAAAAGAACCTGAAATTTATAATGCCATTAAATTTGGGTCGTTACTAGAAAACATCAATTTTATTGAAAATGGGCGTGAGGTAGACTTTTCAGACACCAAAAAAACAGAAAACACGCGAGTGGCATATCCAATTAATTATATTAAAAATGCTATTTCACCTTCTGTAGGTAATGTTCCAAAAAATATTTTCTTTTTAACTGCAGATGCTTTTGGTGTTTTACCTCCGATTTCTAAATTAACAAAAGCGCAAGCGATGTTCTATTTTATTGTAGGTTATACTGCAAAAGTTGCTGGAACCGAAACGGGAATTAACGAACCTCAAGCTACTTTTTCTGCTTGTTTTGGAAAAGCTTTTTTACCATTACATCCACAGACTTACGCAGAACTATTAGGAGAGAAGATTGAAAAGTATGGAGTAAACGTTTGGTTAGTAAATACAGGTTGGACAGGGGGAGAATATGGAGTAGGTAAAAGAATAAAACTGTCTTACACCAGATTTATAATTAGTGCAGCATTAAACGAATCTTTAAATCAGGGTGAATTTATTAAGCATCCAATTTTTGATTTGCAAATGCCTTCAACATGTGTGGGAGTTCCTTCTAATATCCTAAACCCGAGAGAAACATGGGATAGCGAGCATTTGTATGACAGTAAAGCGCATGAGTTAATGAATTCCTTTAATAAACACCTTCAACAATACGAGTCTGTCATGTCAATTGAGCTAAAAAGTCTTTTATCTCTTCCCGTGTAACAATTAAATAACTAAAAAATAACTGAATTAAATTTGTTTTTTAGATATAAATTAGTTTTTATTGTAAAAGAATTGTCCCCGACAGGACAATTTTTTTTTTCGATAGCGTTTAAATAGCGCTGATTTTTTCCGTAAAATCAATGAACACTATGAAAAACTAACGAAATGCACAAAAAATTTGATTTTAAAGTATAAATCATAAATTTGTTATTCGCATTTTTATAACTTCAATTATTAAACACACATTAATTAAACACAAAAACTAAAAACTAAAAAACAATGGCAAACGCACCAAAACCTACCACGGCTAAAAATGAGAACTCAAAGGGTTCAGGTATTTTCGCAGGATTAGCTATCTTATTCTGTCTTGCAATCGGATGGTTATTATTTTTATTTGTAATGGGAAGTCCCACAAATTTTGAAAACGGAGATCCAACTGGTCACCCACTTTCAGGCAACTATTTCGGAATGGTATACAAAGGTGGTTACATCGTACCTTTCTTAATGTCTATGTTCTTAATGGTACTTGTGTTCTCTATTGAGCGTTTCTTTGTAATTAACAAAGCTGCTGGTTCTGGAAACGTTGATGCTTTCGTAAGAAAAGTACAAAGCATGTTGACCTCTAATAATGTAGATGGCGCAATTAGTGAGTGCGATAAGCAAAAAGGCTCTGTAGCAGCTGTAATTAAGTCTGGATTATTAAAATATAAGGAAGTTGAAACAGATACAGTAATGGATACTGAACAAAAATGTTTAGCCATCCAAAAAGACATTGAAGAAGCAACTGCTTTAGAAATGCCAATGTTGGAGCAAAACTTAACTATTATAGCAACATTAGTATCAGTAGGTACTTTAGGCGGATTATTAGGTACAGTAACTGGTATGATTAAAGCTTTCGCAGGTTTAGCAACGGCTGGAGCTCCAGATCAAGCTCAGTTAGCGAGTGGTATTTCTGAAGCCTTAATTAACACAGCTACCGGAATTTCAACCTCATTATTTGCAGTTCTTTCTTACAATTTCTTCACTTCTAAAATTGATAGTTTAACCTATTCAATTGATGAAGCCGGATTCTCAATTGTACAAACTTACGCAGCTACTCATAAATAAAATAACGATTAGTAGAAAGGCGTTTT
>JACMOI010000084.1 GCA_014378105.1 Pseudopedobacter sp. | reverse complement strand
GTGATGCTCCAAATCATCATATTCTTTCCAACTACTTTCTATCCCCCAATTCTCTTCTTCTCTCCATTGTCTGGTTTGAATTCGGTTTATCCCTAAACATTCATCACGGTAATTTTGGTCATCTAATCCCGCACCTATTCTATATCCCACAATCGATGTTAAAATCACGCCGATTCCAATCCCGTAAGGGAAAAAACTATCCTTATAAGACCGATGGCTTTCTTTCAAAATTCCTAAGCCGATGACAAAGCTCAGCATTAAACCAATTAATAAACCTGTGCTGCTTCCGGTTTTCTGTTTTTCTGGTCGGGGTGCTCTATTTGTCATTTCATTTTAAACATAATCATTAAAATTTTTAAGTTAAAAACTATCTCCCAAATGTTTCGTTAATTTGATTAATGAATATTCAAAAAGCAAATTTTGGCGGTGGCTGTTTTTGGTGTACGGAAGCAGTTTTTACAGCGGTTAATGGTGTAAATAGGGTGACTTCTGGTTATATGGGCGGGCGAAATGAGCACCCAACCTATCAGCAGGTTTGTGGCGGACAAACCGGTCATGCGGAGATTATCCAAATTGAGTATGATGGCGATGTTACTGATTTTAGGGATCTGTTATTGATCTTCTTTAAAACCCATGAACCAACAACATTAAACCGCCAAGGCGCAGATGTAGGCACACAATACCGTTCGGTTGTATTTTACGAAACAGCAGCGCAAAAACAACAAACCGAAGAAATGATCGCACAATTAAATGCAGAGAAAATTTTCAGCAATCCAATTGTAACGGAAGTTTCTCCGGTAGAGACTTTTTATCCTGCCGAATCTTATCATCAGGATTATTTTGTGAATAATCGCAGCCAAGGATATTGTATGGCTGTTATAGAGCCTAAGCTGGCTAAGTTTGCAAAAAACTTTAAGGACAAGATTAAACCCGAATTACTTTAAAATCATATTAAGCTTCTGTTAAATCCTACTAGATTTAACCAAAATAGAAATGGATTTCCTTAAATTAGCTGGGTAATCCATTTCTCATGAAATCAAAAATATTTCTTTCATTTGCGGCTAGCCTATTAATTGTTCAAGCTCATGCGCAAACTCCAACCAACAATCCAAAGTCTAATCAGATTTTATTATCCAATGGATGGTCGTTAACTCCTGCAGGAAGATCTTTGCAGTTAGGTGATTTGCCTTTAAACATGGCGTTGTCTCCTTCCAATAAATTATTGGCGGTCACCAACAATGGTCAAAGCACCCAAAGTATTCAATTGATTGATCCAAAGTCTGAGAAAATTTTAGATGAAAAACCAATCGCGAAAGCATGGTACGGTTTGACTTTTAGTGCCGATGAGAAAAAACTATACGTTTCTGGCGCTAATGATAACATCATTTTGATTTATCCTATTATTAGTCAAAAATTAGGCGATGCTGACACCATTAAACTGGGTGAGAAATGGCCAAATAAGATTAGTCCTACTGGCATTACTGTTAATGATAAAGCTCAGATTCTCTATACCGTAACTAAAGAAAATAATAGTTTATATGTAGTTGATTTAAAATCTAAGAAAGTTTCAAATCAAATTGAATTAGGTGCAGAAGCTTATGATTGTTTGCTTTCTCCTGACCAAAAGACGCTGTATATTTCTTTATGGGGAGCGGATGAAGTGGCTATTTTTGATACCCAAAGCAAAAAAATTATTGCTAAAATCAAAACTGAAAATCGTCCTAACGAATTATGTTTAACTAAAAAAGGAACTATTCTTTATGTTGCCAATGCAGGGGATAATTCGGTATCAGTTGTCAATACCAACAGCAAAAAAGTAATTGAAGTCATTTCTGCGAGTATTAGTCCAACCAAATTAACAGGCTCTACTACAAATGGACTCGCTCTATCATCAGATGAAGAAACCTTGTTTATTGCTAACGCAGATAATAATTGCTTAGCAGTTTTTGATGTGGAACATCCTGGAAAAAGTACCAGTAAAGGTTTTATTCCAACGGGATGGTACCCAACTAATGTAAAGAGTTTTGGTAGGAAAATATTTGTCAGCAATGGGAAAGGATTTACCAGCTTACCCAATCCAAATGGCCCAAAACCCATCAGTAAAACTGACGATAGTGGCTATCAAAAAAGTCCAACTCCAAATAAAGAGGTGGAATATATTGGCGGTTTATTTAAAGGGACCTTATCTATTATAGATATCCCAAAGGAAGATCAATTAGAAAAGTACAGCAAACAAGTTTATGGAAATGTACCCGCAAGAAAACCTTCACAAACCATCAACTCTATAAAAGATAATCCTATTCCATTTAAAACAGGAGATAAAAGCCCAATTAAACATGTATTTTATGTGATCAAAGAGAATAGAACGTACGATCAAGTTTTAGGGGATATAAAAAAAGGAAACGGTGTAGATTCTTTGTGTCTTTTCCCAGAGAACGTAACTCCAAACATTCATGCTTTGGCAAATGAGTTTGTATTGCTAGACAATTTTTATGTAGATGCGGAAGTAAGTGCCGATGGACATAACTGGAGTACTGCGGCTTATGCCAATGATTATGTAGAAAAAAGCTGGCCTATCAGCTATGGCGGGCGTGGTGGAACTTATGATTTTGAAGGCTCGAGGAAAATCGCTTATCCTAGAGATGGTTTCATTTGGGATTATTGCAAAAGAGCAGGCTTAACTTACCGTACCTATGGGGAATTTTCAGATGGTAAAACCGGAAACATTCCCTCTTTGGAAAACAATTTTTGCCCAGGTTATGCTGGTTTTGATATGAGCGTTAAAGATACTACCCGCTATCATGTATGGGAGAAAGATTTCGATCAGCTGTTAGCTCAAAATTCAGTGCCGCAATTCAACACCATTAGGTTTTCAAATGATCACACGAGTGGTCAACGTAAAGGAAGCTATACGCCAATAGCCGCAGTTGCTGATAATGATTTGGCAGTGGGCTTGTTGGTTGATCGTATTTCACACAGCGCTATCTGGAAAGAATCGTTGATTATTGTTTTGGAAGATGATGCTCAAAACGGATCAGACCATGTAGATGCTCACCGTTCTCCAATTTTAGTCATTAGTCCTTACACGAAAAGAAACGAAGTCATTTCTACCATGTACTCAACCAGCGGTGCTTTAAGAACTATGGAATTGGTTTTAGGCTTACCGCCGATGAGTCAATATGATGCAGCCGCTTTGCCTTTTTACGATTGCTTTACGTCTAGTATCAATCTAAAATCCTTCAATCATATCGAGACTAATATTAATTTGAATGAAAAAAATATAGCTCTAAATAATAGCTCTAAAAAATCTGAATCTTTC
The DNA here is from genome assembly GCA_014378105.1 of Pseudopedobacter sp. GTDB lineage: Bacteria > Bacteroidota > Bacteroidia > Sphingobacteriales > Sphingobacteriaceae > Pseudopedobacter. The sequence goes on along the minus strand of JACMOI010000084.1, from coordinate 9,329 downwards.
AATTTAGCTAAGGAAGATGCAGTACCTGATTTAGAGTTAAATGAGGTAATTTGGAAATCGGTTAAAGGAGAAAATTCTGTGATGCCTGCTCCAAGAAGAAGTGCATTCGTCATCTTAGAAAAAAAGAAAAAAGATGCTGATGATTAATCAAGTTGTTTGAGCATCTTGATTAAGAATTTGGAATAAATTTTCATCTACTAATAAAATTAGGATATCTGCGGGTCGCATGTGGGTATCCTGAGTAGGAATAAATGGTTTCCCATTCCTAATAATAGCGACCATTTCTACCTGATCTTCATCAGTTGCCGTAAAATATTTCTTTCGATACAATTGATGAGCGTAGATAGATGCTGTTTCCACTTTAGTTACCGATATTCTTTTTCCTTTAGGTATTCCAATTGGCATTTTAGAACGGAATAAAGAAACCAAATCGAGGTTTTCTACTGTATCAGGAATCATCCCTTTATGGGCTGTTAAAAGCTGAAAAGCCAAATTGAGATATTCCTTTTTATGGGCGTCAGAATCTTCCCGAAAGGGAACCTGAGCTTCATATAAACTTTTATGTTTAAAGCCCGAAGTAAGGGTAGTTTGGAGTAAATAACTTAAAGAAACTGCCAAAGCGGCTGGTACTAAAATTTGATAACCTCCTGTCATTTCGGGTACCATTAATAACGCTGCAATAGGTACTCGAGCGGCACCAGCAAATAAAGCAGCCATCCCAACAATAATAAATCCAGCTGGCGGCTGATGAAAAACATAAGCTACTAAAGCTCCCACAATGCCTCCTACATATAAAGTTGGAGCAAATACGCCGCCTGAACCGCCAGAAGAAATGGTTAAAATAAAAGCAATCATTTTTGCAAATGCCAAAGCAATTAACAAGCCCAAAGCTAACTGACCATTAATAGCCATTTGTAACCAGCCATAACCACCTCCCAAAACTTGTGGCAACACTAAAGCAATTAAACCCACCCCCAAACCTCCAATTGCGGGTTTATAATAATTAGGGATGGGAATTTTAGAGAAAAAAGTTCTGGCATCATAAAAAAGAGTAGGTAAAATCGCTGAGATCAAACCACATATCACTCCTAAAACAATGAAAAGACCATAAAGAGAAAAGTGTAAAACCTGAATTTGTTCTGGAAGTTCAAATAAAGGACGCCAACCTATAAACGCTCCGCTTATAGCATAGGCAACTACACTAGAAAGCAATGCATAAATTAATGCTCCTGCTTCAAACTCGATACCCGAATATAAAACCTCAACTGCAAAAATTGCAGACCCAACAGGCGAACGGAATACCGCTGCCAAACCCGCACTCATTCCAATCAGAATTAACATTCGCTGTTCTTTTTCAGAACGCTTTAACCAACGACTATAAACAGAGCCAAAACCAGAAGCAATTAATGCAATAGGACCTTCTCTTCCTGCCGAACCACCAGAACCTATTGTAATCGCAGATGCGATCATCTTTACAATTGGCACCCTTGTTCTGATCAATCCAGCTTTCTTATGAAATGCAGCCACTACGGTATCAGTACCATGCCCTTCTGCCTCTGGTGCCCATTTGAAAATAATAAATCCAGAAATTAAACCACCCAATGTAGTTACCAAAGGAATCAACCATAAACCATGAGGTCCAATATGCTCCACCAAAGTTCCTCCTTCGTTTGGTAAACCCGGCGATTGATATTGAGCTAAAGTTCCTAAGAAAAATTTGGTGCATAAATGTAATAGCCAACCAAAAAGTTGGGCAGCAGCTGCACCTATTACTCCAAGTACCAGTGCGTCAAATAAAATTCTTCTATTAAAAGATGGTTTCAAACTGTTTGAATCGGTTGAATCAAATTGACTTTAGATTTTAAAAAACTTATCAGCTTAAATTACAATAATATTTTCAACCTTCCTAAAGTTGATTTTAAATTTTAAATCTATCAAAAAATGGAAGCTTCAATCTTTTCGATAGATTTGTAACGCATTGAAAAATATAATCCTCATCACGCCACCTTTTACTCAGCTGAATACACCCTATCCAGCAACAGCCTATTTAAAAGGATTTTTGAACACCAAAAATTTAGATGCTCATCAAATGGATTTGGGTATCGAGGTCATTCTTTCACTTTTTTCTAAAAATGGATTAAATCAACTTTTTGAATTTAGCATAGAAAAACAAAAAATAGCCTCAGAAAACTCACAAAGGATTTTTGCGCTTAAAGCGGATTATATCCAAAGTATTGATCAAGTTATTCTGTTTCTGCAAGGTAAAAATCAAACATTTGCAAGGCAGGTATGTAGTGGAAATTATCTTCCGCAAGCAGCTAGATTCGGGCAGTTGGATGACATGGAATGGGCTTTTGGCAATATGGGTTTACAAGATAAAGCCAAACATTTTGCAACGCTCTACCTAGAAGATTTATCGGATTATATTATTGAGTGTGTTGATGAAAATTTTGGATTTAGCCGATATGCCGAAAGATTAGGCAGAAGTGCCAATGATTTCAATGAATTGCACCAATCATTACAACAAGCAGCTACTTATATCGATAAAATCACTCTTGATATTTTAGCTAAAAAGTTAAAAGAAATTGACCCAAAATTCATCTGTTTTTCGGTTCCTTTTCCTGGCAATTTATATAGTGCTTTTCGTTGCGCTCAATTTATCAAAAAACACTATCCAGAAGTTAAGATTGCTATGGGTGGCGGTTTCCCAAATACCGAATTAAGAAGCATATCTGACAATCGGGTTTTTGATTTCTTTGATTTCATCACTTTGGATGACGGCGAATTACCTATCGAACTTTTAATAAATGAAGTCATCAATCCATCTTCAAATCCTCCGCTTTTAAAACGAACATTTACAAAAGAGAATAATCAAGTAGTTTATAATAATTTCTCGTTAAGAAGCGATTATAAACAACATGATTTAGGCACTCCAGATTATTCAGATTTATTGTTGGACAAATACATTTCGGTGATAGAAATGGCTAACCCCATGCATAGTTTATGGAGTGACGGAAGATGGAATAAGCTTACCATGGCCCATGGTTGTTATTGGGGAAAATGTACCTTTTGCGATGTTTCTTTAGATTATATTAAACTTTATGAGCCTGTTGCAGCCAGTTTATTGGTAGATAGAATGGAAGAAATGATTGCTCAAACTGGCGAAAACGGATTTCATTTTGTAGATGAAGCTGCGCCACCCGCTTTAATGCGAGCAGTAGCGATAGAAATCATCAAAAGGAAATTAAACGTTTCTTGGTGGACCAATATCCGCTTTGAAAAAAGCTTTATCAAAGACCTTTGCTTGCTGTTGAAAGCTTCGGGTTGTATTGCTGTTTCTGGTGGATTAGAAGTGGCTTCTGATCGGTTATTAGCCCTCATACAAAAAGGCGTAACGGTAGAACAAGTAGCTCAAGTAACACATCATTTTACAGAAGCAGGAATTATGGTTCATGCTTATTTGATGTATGGATATCCTACTCAAACGGTGCAAGAGACGGTAGATAGTTTAGAAATGGTTCGTCAATTATTTGAATTAGGGGTTATTCAATCAGGTTTTTGGCATCAATTTGCATTAACAGCACATAGTCCGGTTGGCTTAAACCCTGATGAATATGGCATTATTCCTCAACAAAAAGAAATCACCTTTGCGCATAACGATGTTGAGTTTAAAGATAAAACAGGTATCGATCATGATCAATTTAGCTTCGGTTTAAAGAAGTCTTTATTCAATTATATGCATGGCATTTGTTTTGAATTTCCATTACAGGATTGGTTTGATTTTAAGATCCCTAAGACTACAATTAGAAAAGATTATATTCAAAATAGCATACAGAATTACACCAACTTTAACATTAAACCAACGGCTAAAATCCTTTGGTTAGGTGGTATTCCACAACTGAGTTATTATACCAAATCTAAAAAAGGAAATAGCTGGGAAATGGTTCAACTCCTTTTCCACGACAAAACGCAAAGCTTTGAAATTGCTTTGGAAAAAGAAAAAGGCGATTGGTTATTTAACAATTTAGCTAAACTTCAAATTCAAGCAGAAGAACCCATTAATTTTGCTCAACTCAAAGCAAATTTTGAAATCAGCTTTGAGGATTTTGAATTATTTTGGTTTTCTAAACCGATGAATACTTTGAAAGATTATGGATTATTGAGCTTGTAGTTTATAGAAATATTTCCCGTTGCTATCAATGTGCTCTATCAAATCAGCGTTTTCCATTTTTTGATAAACGGAGATATCAAATAAATAAGGCAATAATAAGTCGTCTAGTTTTGATGATAATTGATTTAATAAATTCAAATCGCGATTATTGCCTAATAAAGTAAGATCAGAATCTGCGCTATAATTTCCTTTTGCCCTCGAACCATAAATTCTAACTTCTTCTATATCAGTAAATTGCTTAAAAACCTCTTGAATTTTATCTAAATCGGCTGGTTTTAAACCGTAAATATTCATAATGAATTCAACTTGGTTTCTAATTGGATAAATTGAGTAAAATATTTTCCTCTAATTTTTAAAGAATCTCTTTTGCAATTTCTTCATTATAAGTATGAGAACTTTTAATTCACCTTTCTATCATATCCATCTAAACTTGACCTTCTTCGATTAAGCTTCTATTAAATGCTATTCTGAAAGCATCCCTAATTCCTATAATTTCTATAATTCCTATAATTCCCTGGAAGCTAAGATAATCCTTAATTACATCCCAAGATAATTCATAAGTATATTCGAATGCTTGGATTGAACCTTATTCTTTCAAATTCTTTTGCTATAAAAATTTCTTTAGTTACCTTAAGGCTTTTTGATAATTTTTAAATCTTTGCTACCAACGAATATCTTGATTTTTCATGATACTATAAATCTACCTTTTATTCTTAAAACAATCCAATCTGCCCTTTATCATCTAGTTTAATATCATCAGGATTGGTGATTTCAAAATCAACTTTTTTAGGTGGTTTAGTATCTGAAGTTGGGGCGTCTATTTTATTTACTTTAACCTCTTTTTTTTGTGATGGAACTTCTTTTTGCACCTCCGTAGGTTTTACTTCTTCTTTTCTAATAGATTCAAATTTTGGTTTTACAGGTATTGAATTTTCTTTTCCAACTTCAGGAATTATATCATCTTTTCCCTCATTTCCAGAGTTATCTTCTCCTTCATCATCAGGTAAATCATCTTCCTCGGTAATTTCTTCTTCTACTTTATCATTCTTTTCAGATACCAAAACTATTTTTTGAACATCATTAGGACTTAGTTTATTACCCTGTGCTTTTAAGCCTTTTACTTCAATAGCTTCCGATAAATCTAGTTCTTGTTCGTCAAAAATTTGAGATTTCCCTTTTAATGATTCTATTTTAACGATTGGATGATCGGCATTGCTCAATAATATCATTTTAGAACCCGACTCTTCACTGATGAAACCAGTACGCTTGCCTATCGCTAAATCCTCAAAAGTGAAACGTTTGATATAATAGTTTTTAGATTTCCCTTCGAAATGAATACAAGCATAAACTTTATCCATATCTAGTTTCTCAATCCTGATCATTTTATCATCAAAATGATTGGTTAAATCAAAACTGGAAAGCTCATAACTTCCATCGTTAAATACACAAAGTATTTTATCCTCAGCCTGAAACTCGCCTAAATATCTTCCATGTCCGTTCTCATTCAAACGTTTTACAATTGGATCATACCATATTTTTCTTCCTGCCAAAGTAGAAACCCCTTTAGATTTTAAGGTGATTTTCTTGATGGCGTATTTACTTAGGATATTTCCCTGAGAGCCTCTTCCTTTAATAGCTGTTTCGGCAAAATTATGATCAAAAGTCAATTTTCTCAATTTTGACATCGGCTTTAAAGCCACATTAATAACCTCCGCTTCTCCATTTGGATTGGCAGTAAAATATAAAGTTTTAGATCCTTTACTCCCTTTGGTTAAATCGTATTCCTTATCACGGGTTACCCCTCCAACAGGAAAACGTTTAATGTAGGCTGTTCCAGTTTTACCATCTTTGTAAACCATGTTATAAATGGTTCTTTCATCATTTTTCTTGAAAACACCCACATGTAAAATTCCTTTTCCTACAAAAGTTTTATCCTGAACTTTAGTGACTAAGCAAACGCCGTCTTCTCTAAAAATTACTACGTCATCCAAATCAGAACAATCAAAAACGTATTCATCCTTCTTCAATCCAGTCCCTACAAAACCATCCTCTTTATTAATATAAAATTTAGTGTTCGCCAAAGCAACCTGAGCCGCTTCTACCCTATCGAAAGTCCTGATTTCTGTTTTACGTTCTCTACCTTTTCCAAATTTCTCTTTTAATCTTTGAAAGTAAGCGATGGCGTAATCTGTCAGATGTTTTAAATCATGTTTTACACTTTTGATTTCTTTTTCAAGATTTGCCATTTGCTCATCAGCCTTTTTCACATCAAAACGAGTGATGCTGCTCATTGGCTTATCAATCAGTTTCTTGAAATCCTCTGGTAAAATTTCACGATATAAACTTGGTTTAAATGGCTCAAATAATCGGTGTAAAACGATTAGAACCTCCTCAAAATTAGTAGAGTTTTCATAGTCGGCATGTTTGTACATCCCTTCCTGAATAAATATTTTCAGTAGGGAGCTAAAGAAAATCCGCTCCATCAAATCGTGAAGTTTTATTTCTAATTCTCTTTTTAACAGGTTTTTGGTGTACTGCGTACTTTCGACTAAAATGTCGTTCACACTCATGAAATGAGGCTTATCTCCCTTGATGATACACGTATTTGGAGAGATAGAAACCTCGCATGAAGTGAAAGCATAAAGTGCGTCGATGGTGACATCAGGAGAAATTCCTGGAGCTAAATGCACCACAATTTCTACATCTTTAGCAGTATTATCTTCAATCTTTTTAATCTTGATTTTACCCTTATCATTGGCAGAAATGATACTATCTATTAAACCTATGGTGGTGGTAGAAAAAGGAATCTCCGTGATGACCAAAGTCTTTTTATCTAGTTCGGAAATTTTAGCTCTTACTCTAATTTTACCGCCACGTTGACCTTCGTTATAAGCCGAAAAATCAGCCATCCCACCTGTTAAAAAATCAGGAATGATATCTGGTCTGTTTCCTTTTAGGACTTCTATAGAAGCATCAATCAGCTCAATAAAATTATGAGACATCACTTTAGTAGCCAAACCTACCGCAATACCTTCGGCACCTTGCGCTAATAATAATGGGAATTTTACTGGTAATGTTATCGGTTCTTTATTTCTACCATCGTAACTAGATTGCCACTCCGTAGTATCCGGATTGAAAACAACTTCTAAAGCAAACTTAGACAAACGAGCTTCGATGTATCTAGGAGCTGCTGCGGAGTCACCAGTTATCGGGTCGCCCCAGTTTCCTTGTATATCTAGTAATAAATTCTTTTGTCCAATCTGCACCATGGCATCCCCAATAGAGGCATCCCCGTGAGGGTGATATTTCATGGTATTACCGATGACATTGGCGGCCTTGTTAAAACGCCCATCATCCATTTCTTTCAATGAATGAAGAATACGGCGTTGAACAGGCTTTAACCCATCATGAATATGCGGGACAGCTCTGTCTAAAATTACATAAGAGGCATAATCTAAAAACCAGTTTTCATATAATCCGCTTAGTGGAGTAACATTGTGTAAGGTCTCTTCGTTTTCGTAATTGTTTTCTTCCATTTTTATTTAAACACAAAGGTTTTATTTAACCACAAAGGGCACAAAGTTTTTCACAGAGTTAAACAAAGAAAAGCTTAGTGGGCTTCGTGTTTTTCTTTCTATCTCTGTGGTTAATTGTTCAGTTTTTATTTAAAAATACCCATTTATTACTCTTTTAACTCCATCTTTTAAAAGCAATACATTAAAATTAATTAACAATCCTAATTTACATTTTGACAATTTCAAATAAGTTAAGGTTTGAGCCAAATGAATATCATTTAAGGCTTCTACTGATTTCACTTCAATTATTAATTTGTTTTCTAAAATAATATCTAGTCTATATCCACAATCCAATTTAACTTCATCATAAATTAAAGGGACTGCTTTTTCTTTCTCTACAAAAATTCCACTTTTAAATAACTCAAAATATAAACATTCTTTATAGGCTGACTCTAACAAACCTGGCCCCAATTGTTTATGCACTTTAATTGCCGCACCTATTGCTTCTTTAGCCAGAATGTTTTCTCTTTCCATCTTGAAATATCAATTTTTTAACCACAAAGTTCACTGAGTTTTTTCACAGAGTTCTCAAAGTTTATTGTTGCCTTTGTGTTCTCTGTGTATTTCTTTGTTATCTCTGTGGTTAAACCTTATTTAACCTATCCTCAAAAAACAAAAAAGGCAGAAAATTATTTACACCTTTTACTTTCCAAACCGGACCATCTACGCAATACAAAAAGATATCAAATTCTTTGGATTGTTTCTTCTCGTACTCTGCCATTACCTGCAAGCAAGATCCACAAGGAGTAATGGGTTGTAAAATGCTAAACTCATTGGTTTGAGCGGTAATAGCAATGCTCACAATTTCATCATTTGGATAGTTAGCGCCTATTGCAAAAAGTGCCACTCGCTCCGCACATAATCCCGATGGATAGGCAACGTTTTCTTGATTACTACCAAAAACAACTTTACCACTTTCCAACTTTATCGCAACGCCTACTCTGAATTTAGAATAAGGAGAATGAGAATTTTCTAAAGCTTTTACCGCCTCAGTACATAAATTCTGATCCTGTTCTGCTAACTCTTTAATGCTCCCAAATTCCTCAAAAGCAATATTTATTTCCTTTTTTATCAATCGATTAGTTCTTTAAAATTGATTAAGCCGCCGAATTTGCTAAAGCCTCGGCATCCTCGACTGCTTGTTTTGCATCAGCGATAATATCCGCATCATCTTTTTCTACCCTTAAATTCTGAACAATATGCTGCTGCCTATCCATGGTGTTTTTGCCCATGTAATATTCCAATAAGTTTTTAATTTTTGTATCTGCCTGTAAAATCACAGGGTCTAAACGAATATCTTCTCCAATAAAATTCTCAAACTCGTCCGGAGAAATTTCTCCTAATCCTTTAAATCGAGTAATTTCTGGCTTTGAGCCGAGTTTATCAATCGCTAAAACACGTTCTTCATCGCTGTAGCAATAAATAGTTTCTTTCTTATTTCTCACACGAAAAAGTGGGGTCTGTAAGATAAAAACATGACCTGTCTTTACCAAATCAGGAAAAAATTGCAAGAAGAATGTCATCAATAGTAAACGAATGTGCATCCCATCAACATCGGCATCAGTAGCCACAACAATATTATT
>JACMOI010000083.1 GCA_014378105.1 Pseudopedobacter sp. | reverse complement strand
TATTAATCAAGAGTAAATTTTTTAATAGTACGATTGTTCGTTTCTTTTTATCAGCTGGGGTTGCATTTTTAGTCGATGTAATTGTCTATTTTATTTGTATCACTTTCATTTATAAAAACCAACCAGTAAAGGTTTTTAACATACAATTTAGTGCGTCTTCGTTTTGCTTATTTATATCCTATACCTGTGGGGTAATTACAAATTTTCTACTTACTAAGTACGCCGTATTTAGTGAATCTACTGTTGCAGGTAGGAAACAGTTTTTTAGATTCTCATTAATTGCAGGAGTTGGTTTTTTTGCCAACTATGTTTTGCTTAAGTTTTTTGTGGAATATTGGAATATTTGGCCAACATTAGCAAGAATAATATCCGCTTTAAGCTTAGGAGTATCTAGCTATTTTATTCATAAATTATTTACTTTCAGAATTAAAGATTAATGATTGATCATTACGAGAAACTTTGTGAAGCAGTTATAGTAATAGCAAAAAGTGCAGGACAGTTTATCAAGCAAGAATCAGAAGACTTTAATTCGGATAGAATTGAATATAAAGGAGTAAATGATATGGTTTCTTATGTAGATAAAACTGCCGAGAAAATGATTATTGAAGCTTTAACTAAACTAATACCCGAATCGGGTTTTATTGCCGAAGAAGGCACTTCTAACAAGAAATCTGATCAATTAAACTGGATTATTGATCCTTTAGATGGGACTACTAATTTCATTCACGGAATTCCAACTTATGCGGTAAGTATTGCATTAGAAGAAAAAAATGAGTTGGTTTTAGGGGTGGTTTATGAAATAAACAGAGATGAATGTTTTTATGCTTGGCGGGATAGTGATGCTTTTTTAAATGGTAAAAAGATAAAAGTTTCTGATCATACGGAATTAAAGAATACACTAATTGCAACAGGATTTCCATATTTTGATTTCAAAAGACAAGATGCTTTTATGGAATTATTTAAAGAAGTAATGCAAAAATCACATGGTTTAAGAAGAATAGGTGCAGCTTCTGTTGATTTGGTTTATACTGCATGCGGTAGATTTGATGCTTATTTCGAGTATAATTTAAAGCCTTGGGATATTGCAGCTGGTCTATTTATTGTCAAACAAGCGGGAGGAGAAGTATTTGATTTTGATGGTGGAAATGAAGCTTTAAAAAAATGCGATATTGTAGCTACTAATGGGAAAGTATCAAAAGAGCTTAATCAGATTATCCATTCACACTTTAAATAGTAATGGACATGATAAAGAAAATTTTATTGACTCTTGTAGTCATATTGGTAGTTATACAATTTATTAAACCCGATAAAAACGTTACTGCTGGAGAACAGAAAAATGCTATTGCAACTAAATATACTGTTCCAGATACAGTAGCAAATATTTTGGCGGTTGCTTGCTACGATTGTCACTCCAATAATACGAGATATCCTTGGTACTATAACATTCAACCAATTGCTTGGTGGTTAAATGATCATGTAAATGAAGGAAAGCAACATTTAAATTTTGACGAGTTTACAACTTACTCGTTGAGAAGACAAGATCATAAATTAAAGGACTTTACAGATTCTCAAAAGGAAGGTTGGATGCCTTTAGATTCTTATACTTGGATTCATAAGAATGCTAATTTAACTGGCCGTCAAAAAGAAATTTTAATTGATTGGGCTTCAAAATTAAGAAGCGAAATTCAGTTGAATCCCAAATTTGCTGCATCACCTCCTGAAAAAAAGCAGAACTAAAAAGTTAGATTAAATTTTCTCATCTATAAATTGAAATTATAATTCAGATAAACTATTCTTAATATTTTTATCGCAAATAAATAATTAGAAAATTTTGCGCATTGTAGCATGTTTCTTTGCAGGGACAGAACCTGTAGCACTGTGTATAGCTAACATTTTATCATTAAAGTCGCCAACCCACGATAGTTCTAACTCATCATATTGCTTTAACGGAATAACATATTCTTTCAATTTGATAAATATGGCAGATTCTAATCCATGTTTTTGGAATTTTTGTTTAGTGCCCATTACAACTGCCCTCATCCTGTTTACGCCTTTCCATCTATTGTAAAGGAATTTTATTTTCCCAATGAGGTCTAGTTTACCTTTTAAAGATTTAATCATCAAATTGGCATCTGGTAACATCACCACAAAGGCAGCTGGTTCACCTTGAACATATGCAAACCAAATTAATTTCGGATCCATAATCAGTTTCATTTGCTCAAAACTTTCTTTTACAGTGACCAATTTTATGGGATTAAAGTTGGGGAAATCTTTCCAACCGTCATTATAGATTTCCATAAAATCCCTGGCAAATTGATCGAAACTTTTAACATTCAGATGCTTAAAAACATAACCTTCCTTTTTTGAAACCCATTGAGCTATTTTCGTGAAACGTTCTGGAAATGGTTTATTGATATTTAAATGATTGGTAAGCTGCTCGTACAACACCTCAAAACCATAATCTTTAAAATGTTGATGATAGTAAGATTTATGGTAATTCATACCATAAGAAGGATGAGTGAAACCTTCGATTAATAGTCCCCAAAAAGTATCATTTTCACCAAAATTGATTAAGCCGTCCATGGCCTTCATTCCATTATCTTTTAACCAGTTTTCTGCTGTTTTAAAAAGCAAAATAAATGCTTCTTTATCATCTATACACTCCATAAAGCCAATTCCACCTGTTGGTTGCTCAAATGTATTTGCTTTTTTATCATTAACAAAAGCTGCAATACGCCCAATCATTTCATTTTGCTCATCATAAAGTACCCACCTAATTACTTTACCATGCGAGTGGAAGTTGTTTTTTTTTGGGTCAAAAACTGCTTCAATATCTTTATCTAAAGGGCAAACCCAGTTATTGTCATCTTCATAAATTTTTCTGGCAACATCTAAAAAAATTTTTTTTAATTTGGATGAGTTTACCTCTTTAATTATCATCATTATTTGTAATATTTATTCATAAAAAAAGCATTCAATAATTTGAATGCTTCAAAAATATCTATTTTAAAATCACTTAAAAGTCATCATCTTCATCAAAATCTGAATCGAAATCATCCATATCATCAATTGGTAGATCGAAATCATCTTCCTCATCGTCCATAAATTTACTTTTTGGCTTTGGATGATCTGATGTCTCATCTTCAACATCATCAGTTGTAGGCTTAGTATTTGGTTTCTTTGGAGGATTATTTTGCTTTCCCATGTTAGTAAATATCTTTTGCTATTTTAAAGTTAACAAGTTTTTAAGATGAAAAAAGATTTATTTTAAATTTTTACTTCTTAATTCAAAGCTCAAAAATATAAGGAAATTTGAATTTCAAAAAATTGATTTAAAATTATTCTGATTTTTCTCCAATTTCCATATTTTACTTTTCTTCAATGTCCTTTAATTGAGGGAGATCTGATACAGAATTAATTCCGAAATAATCTAAAAAAAACTGACTTTGACTATATAGAATAGGTCTTCCAGGACCTTCTGCTTTGCCAGAGATGCTGATTAAGTCTTTGTCTAAAAGTTTTTGAATCGTATAATCGCAGTTAACGCCTCTTATTTGTTCTATTTCTAGCTTCGTAATCGGTTGCCTATAAGCTATTATAGAAAGTGTTTCTAAAGAAGCTTGACTTAGCTTTTTCTTAGACCGTTGTAAATTTAATTGCTGAACCGCAATGGAGACATTTTTTTTAGTTAGAAATTGATAACCGTCTGCAATTTTAACTAATTCTATTGCTGATTCATTTGCTTGATACCTTGCTTCTATTTTTTGGACATATGATTTCACAACATCTTCAGAAATATCTTCCCCTAATACCGCTTGTAAACAGCTCATAATTTCTGCTAATCTTATACTCGTATCAGAGGCGAAAATTAAGGCTTCAATATATTGTTCAATCATTTAGATACTAATAAATTTTTGTTAAAACTTAACCAAAGATAAGCTGCTTTTTAGTCCGAAAAAGGAATATTTATTCTTACAATAGTTCCTCCTTCTTTTTTTTGCTCTATTTGGATATTCATTTCTGTGCCCGAAAGTTGATTGATAAGACTTATCCTTTCTTGGGTAATTTTCATTCCTCTACTGATGTATTCATCATTCTTCGTCTTTAACGAATTATCTATACCAATTCCATCATCATCAATAGTAATTTTGACGAGTTGAAAATTTTGATGGATACTGATTTTGATATTTCCTTTTTCATCTTTTGGCATAATACCATGCCAAATAGAGTTTTCTACAAAAGGTTGGATTAGCATAGAGGGGATCATAATATCTTCGAGTTCTATCCATTCATCAATATCAAATTCATAATTCATTTTCTTGCCAAATCTTAGACTTTCTAGTTGTAGATATAGTTTTAGATACTCCACCTCTTCAAATAAAGATATCTGACCTTTATTAACAATATCCATATTTTTACGAATCAACCTTGCAAATCCCGTTAAAAGCTTGTTAGCTGTTTTCTTATCTTGTGTATTAATAAAATACTGAATAGAGTTCATAACATTAAAGATGAAATGAGGATTCATCATGGCCTGTAAAGCTTGTTGTTCTAAAGCAATTATTTTACTTTGATTTCTTATTTTTTGATCCTCTATAATTCTTTTTCTTTTTAGATATTGATTGTAAATTAACAAAGCTAGACCTATAATAAGTGTGATTATCAGCATTAAAAACCAAGCTGTATCATAAAATGGAGTTCCTACTTTAACTTTTAATTCTATATTTTTTCCCCAATTTCCGTAAAGATCTTTTGCTCTAATTTGTATAGTATAATTTCCAGGTTCAAGTGAAGCAAATTCTAAATAACTGTTTGGAGTTTCAATCCAATTGTCAGAAGACTTTATTCTGTATCCAAAAATTACTCCATTAGGATTTTCATAGTTAATTGCAGTAAAACTGATTTGAATGTTATTGTCCTTTGGCGCTAAATAAATCAAATCATTTGTTATTTTGTACTCTTTTCCACTAACGACTAACTTTTTAAAATAGACAGGTAAATCTGGTCTATAGGTTTCTTCTTCTTTCTTATTGAGTCTAGTTAAACCTTTATTTGTGGCTAGATAGACAAAATTTTCATCTACTATAATGTCATTGACTTCATTGCTTAATAAGCCATTATTAATGGTATATCCTGTAATTTTTATTTTGCCTAATGGATCAGTTATTTTATTAACTCCGTTACTATTTAGAACCCATAATTCATCATTGTAATTGATAGTTTTGATACAATTATTACTATTTAAACCATCTTTTGTAGTAATTACTTTCAAAATTTTATTGTCTTTTAGTATACAAACTCCATGAGAACTTGTAGAGGCATAGGTTAATCCGTTTTCATCACAATAAATATCTACAATACGATCACTTAAAGCTTTAATTTTTTTTGAGAATGAATAAATTTTATTATTCTTGATGATGTGTAATCCATCTAACTGAGAAAACCAAAGATGGTCATGAACATCATATGCGACACTAAAAGTTCTCAAGCCATTTATTTGCTTAAAACTATCGAGATTGAGGACTATATTTTTTTGATCTAGATTTTTGGGCTTAAAAAAATACAATCCATTTGCTGTGGCTAAAGACATTTCACCAGCGCTACTAAAGTCAAATGATTTTAGCGATAAATTTTTTGATGATTTAAAATTAACTATTGGCCTTTGAGGGTTTAATGAGTTTAATGAGCCAATCCAGCCCTCACTCATAAACCAAATATTATTATTGTTTTTATCAAACCAAAGTTTCTTAATCGGATTGTATAATAATGGTTCTAATTTTAAATCTATTACAGTTGGTTTGTCATTAAAAAGAACATCAATTTGCCCATTTCTTAATCCTAACCAAATCCTATCTTGATCATCTTTAATTAAACTGTAAACGCCCTCGCTACTCAGCAAGTCTTGGGAAGTAAAATGTGTAAAGTTAGTGGCTAACTTTGAAAGTAAATAAAGTCCATTATCTATGGTGGATATCCAGATATTTTTCCTGACATCTCTGATAATCGACGAAGCATATTTGCTCTCTAAATAAGTAATTTCGTTACCATTATTTAGATCAATTTTTTTAATCCCATTTCCAAGTATCGTTAACCAAACAGAATCGTTTTCAACCATGAAGCTCGAAATACCTTTATCTATTGCATCTAAAGGTATTTTACAGATGAGGGTTTCTTTTTCATTTTGAAATTTATACAAGCCATTTTTATTAATAATAAATAAAGAGTTATTTTTTTTATCAACTAGAATGCACTTATTCGATAGGGGTTTTTCGGGCAGTGGTTTTAAATAAAATTTAAAATCTTTTATTTGATACAAACTACCCTTATTTATAGCATAAAGGTTCTTAAAATCATCTTCATAAAAAATCAAGCTTGATAAACCTGCTTTCCTATCGTCGTATTTGAAATATTTAATATGGTTATCTGAAGTTATGCACATCACTTCAGCGAAACCAGCAGAAAACCACAAGTTATGTCTTGAATCTTCATAAAAGTCAACAACATTAGAATGTAGTACTGCTTTTTTTAATAAGGAATTATTGTCAGGATTATAAATTTTACCATCTAAAAAGTAGGAAAGTTTACCGTTGAAACTTAAAAACCAAACTCGACCCTCTAAATCTTCTTTTATTTCTAAAATCTCTATATCGGCCAGACCATTTTCGGTGGTGAAGCTTTCGAAAGTTTTTCCATCAAATCTATTTACTCCATTTGCTGTAGGCAACCAAATAAATCCCTTTCTATCCTGAAAGATATCATAAACAGAGGCACTAAGTAAACCATCGGAAGTGTTGAAATTTTTAAACTGTAATGTTTGTGCTTTTGAAATAAAACAAAACAAGAAGATTATGAAAAATAAGATCAGCCATTTTCTCATCATCTATTACTTTCTTAACTTTTTAATTTTATCTAAAAACTCCGAAATCCTTCTTCTTGACACTTGAATAATAATGTCATTTATCAATTTAACATGTAAGCCATTGTTGTTTTTATATTCTTTTAAATAATCAGTATTTATAATATTCGATTTATGGACTCTTATAAATTGATTTTCTGTTAAAACTTCCTCGTAATCTTTTAAAGGTTTAGAAGCAACAATTTTTTCTCCGTTTAGTAAATGAAAAATACAATAATTACTATCTGCTTCTAAGTATATGATATCTGATAAATTAATGATTTTAAATCCGGAAGCGTTGGGAATAGTTAGTTTTTTTATTTCTTTTATGGTCGATTCTGGCTGATTCATATTGTCAGCTAACGTGGTTAAGGTTTTAGAATAGTCAGAATATTTGTTTTTTAAAGTATTTAGCTCAAAAGTACTTTCTGCTTTTTCCACTGCATTTAATAATTCAGATATATCAATAGGTTTTAAAAGATAATCAACTGCACTTGCCTTAATTGCCTTTAAGGCATATTGATCATAAGCAGTGGTGAATATTACTAGTATTTGTTTTTCTTGTAGTAGTGAGAGTAGGGCGAAACCATTTTCCACAGGCATGGCAATGTCTAAGAATACTAAATTAATTTGATGATCAGCGATAAATTTTCTGGCTTCCTGGACAGATTTACAAATACCTACAATTTTTACATCTGGACAGTTGTCCTGCATCAGAAAGAACAATGATGAACGGCTGTATTCTTCGTCATCTACAATTAAAGCGCTAAAATTTCCCATTGATATTTTGCTAGATAGCTATTTATCAAAAAAAAGTCGCTTAATGAAATTTAATTTTTTAACGTTAATAATTAATTTCTTGCTGTTCTAGTTCTTTCACTTCTTTACGCCACTCATATAGTTGATTACGTAGTTGTGGTTCGAATCCAGCATCTTTAATAGAATCTTGAATTCCATTTGACGTAAAGCGATGAGGAGCACCAGCAGCACTCACAACATTTTCTTCTATCATAATAGATCCAAAATCATTAGCACCCGCATGTAAACAAATTTGAGCTACTTGCTTTCCAATAGTTAACCATGATGCTTGTATATTTTTTACGTTTGGTAACATGATACGACTCAAAGCAATCATTCTGATATACTCGTCTCCGGTAACATCATTGGTAATGCCTCTCAAACGCTTTAATAATGTCCCATCATCTTGGAAAGGCCATGGAATAAATGCTTTAAAACCATGGTTTCCTTCAGGCTTCTCACTTTGCACTTCTCTTATCCAAATTAAATGCTCAAAACGTTCTTCAATGGTTTCAATATGCCCAAACATCATTGTTGCAGAAGTGGCAATATTTAATTTGTGGGCTGCTCTCATCACGTCTAACCACTCTTGACCTCCACATTTTCCTTTAGAAATCAAACGACGAACCCGGTCATTTAAAATTTCAGCACCTGCTCCTGGCAATGAATCTAAGCCAGCTGCTTGCATTGCTTTAAGGACATCGTAATGAGACATGCTTTCTAGCTTTGCAACATGAGCAATCTCTGGCGGACCTAAAGAATGTAATCTGATGGTTGGGTATAACTCTTTAAGTTGCTTGAATAAATCACAATAAAAAGCCAAACCTAAATCTGGGTGATGACCGCCTTGCAATAATAATTGGTCTCCTCCTAAGCGAATAGTTTCTTCTATCTTTTGTTTATAAGTTTCAATATCCGTGATGTAACTTTCTTCATGTCCGGGGCGACGAAAGAAGTTGCAGAATTTGCAATTTGCTATGCAAACGTTGGTTGTATTCACATTTCTATCAATTTGCCAAGTTACTTTACCATGAGGCACCTGAATTTTACGCAACTCATTTGCTACATACATCAACTCGGTTGTACTGGCATTGTGATAAAGAAAAACACCTTCTTCTAAAGTTAAAAACTCAAAGTTTTGAGCCTTATTTAATATCTTTGGAATATTCATATTCAAAAATACGGCTTAATCTATGTTTTGTTTCTTGCTATGATAGAATATATTTTAAAAACGATAAAATTGACCCTGAGTTCACACAAATCATCTAGATAATTGAGGTGTAATTACAAAATTCATAGGCCAAAGACGCAGCCAACCTTGCTGTACAATGATTAATGTCATGGTTTGGGTTTAGCTCTGAGATATCGAAACTTAAAACTTTTCCGCTCTCAAATATTTTCTTTAAAACTTTGAAAAATCTAATATTAGGGAAAATACCTGTGACTGCGGGGGCACTTACGCCAGGTGCAAATACCATTTGAAAAACATCTAAATCAATCGTGAGCTGTATAAAATCTGTTTTTTTAAGAAATTTGGATAAACTGGAATAGAATGCTTCATCAGAAAAATCACAATCCTCAAAAATTAGGGTCTCCACCTTTAGCTGTTTTGCAGTTTCAAATAGGAGTGAAGTGTTACTTTTTGACTGAATCCCAATGGGGAGGTAAAGAAAATCTAACTGGTTTTTTTTGCAATGCTGGGCAATTTGCCAGAAACCAGTTCCTGAATTTGCTCCAGATTCTTCAGGTTTTCTTAAATCAAAATGAGCATCAAAATTGATGACACCTAATTTTGAATGTTTTTTTTCTAGGGCTAAGAATTTTCTAATGCCTGAATAATGAGGAAAAGTGATTTCATGTCCACCTCCAAAAAGTAATGGGGTATATCCTGCTTTTAGGAGATCAAAAATAAGCGATGAAAAAGCGTTCTGACTTTCCTCTAGATTTGGAGAATCACACACAATATCACCAACATCAATAAAACTAACCTTTTCATCAAAATGGACTGGAAAATTAACACAAGATTTCCTGATTTCGAGCGGACCATTTTTTGCCCCAACTCTTCCTTTGTTTCTTTTAACGCCTTCATCGCAGGCAAAACCAGCTATGGCAATTCCATTTTTACTGGGTAAAAGTTGGGGGAGTTTTTCTTTTGATAGATCCACAACATTTATTCTTTGATGCCAACGTTGAACATTGACTTCGTCGCCATCATTTCTGCCAGTCCATAGTTGATTTGGTATGGTTTTATAAAACTTTAGATAATCTCTCATTTCGTGATAGAATTGCCATTCTTCCATACCTTAGTGGGCATTAAAGAACCTTGGTAATACAATATGTCCCGATAATCTTTAGTGCTAAAAGCTTGAAAATCTGCTAAGGAACCAGCTTTCAAACTCCCTCTATCATTTAAATTCAAAGCCTTAGCCGCTCGGTAAGTTAAACCCGCAAAAGTTTCGGCACAACTCAATTTTTCTGCAGCTCCCATTACAGCAGCTTGCAAAAGGAGGTTTCCCATAGGTGCCGAGCCAGGATTCCAATCACTGGCAATGGCCACGCAACATCCTGCATCTAATAAGCGACGGGCAGGCGCATAATTTAGGCCTAAACCTAATGAAGCACCGGGCAAAACAACTGCTACAGTGTCAGCATTCGATAATCGCTCAATGTCTTCCGCATTACTTGCCTCCAAATGATCGGCACTTAAGGCATTACAGTTTACAGCCACTTCACTTCCTCCGCTGGTAAATTGATCGGCGTGGACGGTAAACTTAAATCCCTCTTTTTTTGCCTTTTTTAAATATATTTCGCCCTCATTTGTAGTAAAAGCACTTTTTTCGATGAAAATATCTAATCTATGTGTTAAATTTTCAGCTTTTAAAATAGGCCATAATCCTTTTTGAATAAAATTTAAATAGTCTGTTGAGGAACCTTCAAAATCCTTAGGTTTCATGTGCATTGCCAAACAGGTGGAAATTAAATCTGCCTCAGTTTGTTCATTTGCTACTTTAATGGCTCTTAATTGTTTAAGCTCTTCCTCCATACTCAAACCATAGCCACTTTTCACTTCTATGGTAGTTACTCCCTGTTGCAAATGAAGCAGTACCCGTTTGGCTATTAACTGAACTAATTCATCTTCTGTTGCGGAGCGGGTTTGGGTGACTGTGTCCCAAATTCCACCTCCAGAATGTGCAATCTCTAAGTATGATTTCCCTGAAATCCGCATGGCGTAATCTGCGGCTCTGCTACCAACATAGCAAATATGGGTGTGGCAGTCAAT
>JACMOI010000082.1 GCA_014378105.1 Pseudopedobacter sp. | reverse complement strand
GCAGAAAATAAAAGTGCAGGTGTAGTTAAAGTAAATTCCATTGCTTAAAATAATTGTAAAACTTTGATCTCTTTATTATTCATTGCAAATTGGTCACCTTCATTTTTACCAATTATTAATTTCCCTAGTGGAGACACTGCCGAAATTAAAAATACAGGTTGCTTTTCTACCACTATTTCTCCTAATCCAACAGAGATAAAGAAATTTCCTATGTTCGTTTTTACCAAACTTCCTAAACCCACGCTTTTTGTTGAGGTACTAAGGTTTAAAGACTTTAATTGAAATAACTGGTGGCCATTGTTTGCCAATTGTTGTTCCAATAGATTAATTTCTTGCTGAGACATTTCTCTGCTAGTTTCGTATTTATCACCCATAGAACTTTTAGAGTCGTTGGCAATTCCATCTCTTAAATTACCAATCTCTGTCTTTATCTCCTCTTCCTTTTTTTCTAATAAGTTTAAACAATGCAAAAGTATCTTTTCCTTAAAATCCTTAATCATGATTTAAAGGTGCAGAATAAATTTTGGATTTGATTTCATACAATTATCATTTTAGCTATAATGGGCTTTATTGTAATTGATAAAACTTACCTTTGCAAATAATATGATTACAGTATCGAATTTATCATTACGTTTTGGAAAACGTACACTGTTTGAGGATGTTAACCTCAAATTTACACAAGGAAATTGCTATGGAGTGATTGGCGCAAATGGCGCTGGAAAATCAACCTTCATGAAGATATTAGCCGGCGAAGTTGACCCCACAAGTGGAACCATTAGTTTTACGCCTGGCGAAAGAATGGCTGTATTGAATCAGAACCATTATGAGTTTGACGAAAATACCGTTTTAGAAACCGTGATGATGGGCTGGAAAGAGCTTTATAGCATCATGAAAGAAAAAGACGCCATTTATATGAAAGAGGATTTTACCGAAACTGACGGTTTAAGAGCCGGGGAATTGGAAAATATTTTTGCTGAAATGGATGGCTGGAATGCAGAAAATGATGCGGCTACCTTACTGAGCAACTTAGGGATCAAAGAAGATAAACACTATAAACTCATCAAAGAATTAGACGGTAACGAAAAAGTAAGGGCTTTATTAGCTCAAGCACTTTTTGGTAATCCTGATATTTTAATTCTGGATGAGCCTACCAACGATTTGGATATAGAAACCGTAGGTTGGTTAGAAAATTTTTTAGCTGATTATCAAAATATAGTTTTGGTAGTTTCTCACGATAGACACTTTTTAGATACCGTTTGTACGCATATTGTCGATATTGATTTCAACAAAATGAATATTTACTCCGGGAACTATAGTTTCTGGTACGAGTCTTCTCAATTGGCTTTGCGTCAACGTTCTGATCAAAACAAAAAATCAGAAGAAAAAATTAAGGAATTACAAGAGTTTATTCGTCGATTCTCTGCAAATGCTTCGAAATCTAAGCAAGCAACTTCTCGTAAAAAAGCTTTAGATAAGATAAATATCGATGAGATTAAAGCTTCCAGTCGTAAATATCCTGCAATCATGTTCAACCAAATGGCTCGTGATTTAGGCGATCAGGTATTACAGGTCGAGAATTTATCGAAAGTAGCAAATGGGGAAGTTTTGTTCAAAAACATTAGTTTTACGATTAATAAAGGTGATAAAGTAGCAATCCTTTCACAAAATTCATTAGCAACTTCTGCACTCCATGATATTTTATCTGGCAGAGATACGGACTTTAAAGGGGAGTTTAAATGGGGAGTTACAGTTACTCCATCTAGTTTGCCCATTGACAATCACACCTATTTTGAACATAAAGATGATAACTTAGTTGATTGGTTACGAGAATATTCTAAGGAAGAAAAAGACGAGACTTTTATCAGAAGCTTTCTAGGAAGAATGTTATTTTCTGGGGAGGAAGTTTTCAAAAAGTCAAGTGTTTTATCCGGAGGAGAAAAAATGCGTTGTATGTTCTCTAAAATGATGTTAGAGTCACCCAATGTACTTTTGATGGATGAACCAACCAATCACTTAGATTTAGAATCTATCACCGCTTTAAACAATGGTTTAAAAGATTTTAAAGGTGTAGCATTATTGACCTCTCGTGATCATGAATTAACCGAAACCGTAGCTAACAGAGTCATCGAAATTACACCCAAAGGTGTATTAGATAAATTGATGGATTATGATGACTATATTACTAATGATTCAATAAAACAACAAAGAACTGAGCTTTATGGAGAGTTGGTTTAGTCAATTTTAAGATTTAATTAAAAAAGCTTCCTAAAATTCAGGAAGCTTTTTTAATAATTACTAATTCGTAATTCAAAAATCTAAAATTGTAAATCTATTAATGCTGATGTCCACCTTCTCCGTGAACATGACCATGCTCTAGTTCTTCTTCAGTTGCAGGTCTAACATCTT
This sequence comes from Pseudopedobacter sp., assembly GCA_014378105.1. GTDB lineage: Bacteria > Bacteroidota > Bacteroidia > Sphingobacteriales > Sphingobacteriaceae > Pseudopedobacter. Next base: position 40,000 of record JACMOI010000082.1, on the reverse strand, counting down.
TGATAACTCCATTAAAGTGTAATTCGTGACCAGCCATAGGATGGTTTAAATCAACTAAAACTGCATCTTCAACTATAGATACTACACGACCTTGAAAAGTACCTCCATTATTATCCTGTAAAGGTAAAATAGCGCCAACTTCTGGTAAAGGTTGGTCACCAAACATATCTTTAGGAAGTGGGGCAACTGCCTTTTCATCATATACTCCATATCCATCTTCTGCGGATAAAGTAAAAGCATAATCATCTCCTACAGCTAAACCGGTTAAATGCTCTTCAAATTTTGGCAACATCATCCCCACTCCGTAAAGGAATGTTAAAGGTTGTTCGGTTGTTGCACTTTCTACATGTTTTTTTTCACCGTTTTCGGTGACATACAAATCGTAGGTCAAACCTACTACGTGGTTATTATCAATCTTCATTTTTTTATTTTTTTCGAAACGATGAAACGCCCCTATTCAAAAATTTGTTTAATTACTTCGTTTATATCGCTCAACGGTAGCTTACAGGTTTTATCCTTACAAACAAAAATCTTGGTTTCGCCAACAAACTTATCTTGTAACAAAGGTAAAGTTCCTTGTTGACCTCCCAAAATTATCTTGTTTGGAATGTATATTTTTTCCAAATATTGACGTTTTTGTGTCCATTCTTTGCCAGTTATTGCAATTTCGAAGCTTCCTTTTACTTCTTCCAGCAATAAAGATGCCCAATTCGAGTAGGCAGAACCGTAAGATTTCATTTGAGGCTCCACCATTTTCAATAAATGCTGATAGATTTTTTCATACCGTTTTTCATCAAAAAGTTGAGACAACTTTTTTAAATTCCAAGCCATTACCGAGTTAGAAGCTGGTATTACGTTGTCCATCGTTTCGTATTTACGGGCAATTAAGGCTTCGTCTTCATCGGATGTATAAAAGAACATTCCTGATTCATCATCTCTAAAATGATCTAAAACATAATCTGTTAAAGCTTTCCCTTGATGTAAATAATCCTCTTCGAAAGTACATTCGTACAAGCAAATCATGGCTTCAATCAGCAAAGCATAATCGTCTAAAAAACCATTGATGCTGGCTTTTCCATTTTTATAATTTCTATAAATACCACCTTCAGTTTTGATGACATTCTTCTTCAAGAATTGAAAGTTTTTTAAAGCTAGGTCTAAGTATTTTTCATCGGCGAAAGCCTGATAAGCTTTACACAAACCTTTTATCATTAACGCATTCCAAGAAGTGAGGATTTTATCATCTAATCCAGGGCGAATTCTTTTACTTCTAACCCCCAACAGTTTCTCACGAGATTGTTTTAATTTACTATTGAGTTCTTCTTCAGTGAAATTAAAAACTTTGGCTATAGCTGACTTCTCCTTTCTGATCCACAAATTATTGATGTGCTCTTCTTCCCAATTCCCTTCTTCACTCACCTCGTAAAACAGATTAAAAATTTCTGCATCTGTGCCTAATATGGTATCAATTTCTACTTTATCCCAGGTGTAAAACTTTCCTTCTACCCCTTCGCTATCGGCATCCAAAGCCGAATAAAATCCGCCTTCTAGCGAGGTCATTTCTCTTTTTAGCCATTCAAAAGTTTCTTCAACAACTTCTTTGTATCGGTCTTCTTCGCACCATTTATAAGCATCGGCGTAAAGCCCTATTAACTGGCCATTATCATACAGCATCTTCTCGAAATGTGGAATATGCCATTTTCCATCAACAGAGTATCGAGCAAAACCACCACCTAAATGATCGTAAATTCCACCAGCAGCCATTTTATCTAAAGTGAGTCGAACGATGACATGTGCTGCTTCATCTTTTAATAAATGCGCACAACGCATTAAGAAATCCCAATTATTTGGCATCGGAAATTTGGGCGCTCGATTAGGTCCACCTTCCGAAAAATCGAACAACCTTTTCCAAGGTTCTAGAATTTCCTGAATATTCTCAATGTTGTAGGTTTTCTCTTCTTTAATGAAGTTTAATTTTTCTGATTGCTGAATTCCGCTGGTTAACTTTACTGCATAATCTTCTGCTTCTTCTGGTTTAGTTTCATAAAAATGAGCCAGATTCGTTAATAAATTCATCCAATCTTGTTTGGGAAAATAAGTTCCACCATAAATTGGCCTTTGATCTGGCAAACAGAAACAATTCAGCGGCCAACCGCCTCTACCAGTCATCAATTGAACAGCAGTCATATAAATTTGATCTATGTCTGGCCGCTCCTCTCGATCTATCTTAACGCAAACAAAAAACCGATTCATTAACTCTGCTACCTGCTCATCTTCAAAACTTTCATGCTCCATCACATGGCACCAATGGCAAGCCGAGTAACCGATACTCACTAAAATTAATTTATTTTCGGCCTTTGCCTTATCTAAAGCTTCTTTCCCCCAAGGGTACCAATCAACTGGATTATTGGCGTGTTGTAAAAGATAAGGGGAAGAGGAATGTTGAAGTCTATTTGCCATAATTTTTTAACCACAAAGGGCACCAAGTGTTTCACAAAGGTCGCAAAGCAGATAGATTTATCAAATTCTTTGTAAACTTTGTGACTAAACTTTGTGAACTCTGTGGTTAAACCTCTAAATTTAACCATGCTTATCACACATATAGATATTTACCGTTTCAGTATCCCGATGGAACCTTTTACCATCGCCACCGGAACAATGGATTTTGCCCAAAATATTTTTATCCGAGTTTATACCGATGCTGGAATTTATGGCGTCGGCGAAGGCTCTGCTTTCCCAATGATTGTGGGTGAAACGCAGGAAACCATGTTAAAAATGGCTCAGGATTTCGCGAAAATCTGGAAAGGGAAAAATCCACTGGCTATTGAAGATAGAATGCGAGAATTAAATAATTATACAGCTTTTAACGCAACTTGTAAATCCGCATTTGACATGGCTTTATATGATATCGCGGCTAAAAATGCGAATCAACCGCTATATCAATTCTTAGGCGGCGAAAAAAGACAAGTCATTACGGATATGACTATTGGTATTGATGCGCCAGAAGGAATGGCGAAAACTGCTAAAAAACATGTGGAAAACGGCTGTAGCATCATCAAAATAAAATTAGGAAAGAAAGTTGAGGATGACATTGAACGCGTAAAACAAATTAGAAAAGCAGTTGGTGATACTACCGTTTTAAGATTGGATGCAAACCAAGGCTGGACTTTTGAAGAAGCGATTTTAGCTTTAAATGAGCTCCAGAAATTTAATATTGAGTTTTGTGAGCAACCCATGCGAACCTGGTTTGATGACTATTTACCAGAATTGAAAAAGCTTTCACCCATCAAATTAACGGGAGATGAAAGTTGCTTCAATCATCACGATGCTAGGAAATTGATTAAATCAAAATCTTGTGATTACATCAATATCAAGTTTGCCAAATCGGGCGGAATCAATGAAGCACTAAAGATTTACCATGAAGCAAGAATGCATGATATTCCATGTATGATTGGGAGCATGCTCGAAAGTAGAATTGCCTTAACAGCAAATCTTCATTTTGCTTTAGCTTGTCCAAAAATTAAGTTTTTCGATTTAGATACCTGCCTATTAGGTCATTTGGTTGACCCTGCAAGTGGTGGTTTAACCTACAAAGGTTTTGAGCTTTTTGTACCTGATGAATCTGGAATTGGTGTGGATGCGGATAATAAATTTTTAGAAAGTTGTGAAAAGTCGAGTGTTTAAAAAAATATGATGCTATTTCAATTGAAATACCATCATATTTTTAAATTTTCGTACAAGCTGGGTCTATCAGAGAGGATCCTGTGTTAATTAGCGCAGAATCTCTAAAAAGTTGAATCTTCTAGAACAAAAACATCCGAACTAATTCGAAAGATACCTTTCAAAAAATTCGTAAGTTCTTAATAATTGATCCATTCTTTGTCTATTGTCCCCGCTTCTGGTAATTTCATGCGTAGCGTTTGGATGTACCACATACTCAACTGGTCTGTTTAACACCTTTAAACTTCTAAACATCATTTCTCCTTGTACAAATCCGGTTCTTCTGTCGCTTCCTCCGTGGAAAATAATAAATGGTGTTTTAATATTTTGAACATAGGTAATCGGTGATTCCCGAACCAATACCTCTTTTACTTTAGGCTCCCAAGGATAACCTCCAAAATAGTTAGGGACCAATCTCCATGCATTTCCTTCTCCAAAAAAAGTAGCTAAATCATAAACGCCTCTTTGCGCACAAGCAGCTTTAAAACGTTGGTCATGACTAATAATCCATGCAGTTAAATAACCTGCATAAGAACCTCCAGTAATTAATAGTTTATTGGGATCTGCCCAACCTTCTGCAACAGTTTTATCTAAAGCAGTCAATACATCCTTAGACGGACCAGTTCCCCAATCGTTAACATTTGCTCTTAAAAAATCTAGTCCGTAACCTCCAGATCCTCTTGGGTTCGAAAAAACTATCCCGTAACCTTTGGCGCAAAAATATTGAAATTCCTGCCACATACTGGTCTCTCCGGGGCCCCACATTGCAGAAGGACCGCCATGTATTTCTAACAACAAAGGATACTTTTCCCCTTCTTTATAATTTAAAGGTTTCATCACCCAGTATTCTACAACCATCCCTTGTTCATTAGTAAAGGATTTTTTCTCAGGGAAAGAAAGTTTTTTATCATTCACCCAACTATTAAAACTACTTAATTGCTTTTCGTTTTTCATATTGGCATCTGCCATATACAATTCTGAAGGGTTTGAAACTTGTGTTTTAGAATAAATAATTCCGCTTTTACCTACATCGAAACTGGTAATTCCACTTTCAAAATTACTCAAAGTCTCTATCGTTTTAGTAGCTACATTTAATCTATAAAGCGGCACTGCGCCATTACTTTGTGAAGTAAAATAAAGGTATTTATCATCTTTACTCCAAGTAAGGTTACTTTTATTTCTATCAAATGGAATAGTAATGATATCTTTTGCGGAGCCATTTAAAGGCATGATGGATAATTCATTGATGCTTACAAAAGAAGTTGTTGAACTCAAATAAGCTAACCATTTACCAGTTGAAGATAAACTAGCGTCAGAATATCTATTGTTTTTACCTCCCAAAAGCATCTTGAAATCTCCATTATTTAAATCCTTTATGAAAATTTCACTTTCTAAAGAACGGTCAGGATGTTCTAGATCATCAACATCGCCAGAAAAAATAATTTTTAATCCATCAGGAGTGAAACTAGCATTCCCAAAACTGTTAAAACCAGAAGTTATTTGTTTTGGAGCAGTATCTCCATCTATATTTATTAAAAAGAGATGATTCAAACTCATTTCTGAAGATATTTGAAACTCATTTTGGAAATTAAGTTTATCCAATACTACTGCTTTTTTGTCTGTTTCATCCTGACTTAAATAGGCTCTAATTTCGTTCATATTTCCATCAGCATTAGGCTTTGTTGTGGATACTTTTAAGTAGTTATTATCCACAAAACCAGGTTTTTCAAAAGGCCATTTTGGTATTTCATGATTTGGATTTAACAAACTATCTTTCAATAAATCTGTCATTGGAATACCAGAAGAAAACAAAATCTTCTTACCATCTGGACTCCATACGGGGCTACTTGCACCATACTTAAAAGTAGTAATTTGCTTGGCTTCACCTCCGCTCATTGACAGAACATATATTTGTCCCTTTCCATTCACCCTTCTTACAAAAGCCAATTGAGTACCATCTGGACTCCATGCTGGTTGAGAGGCGCCTTCCTTTTCAAATGTTAATTGATAAGGTTTAGAACCAGCCGTAGTATTCGTTACATAAATTTGATTTTGGTATTTATAATCGATTTTATTCGCTTCATCAGGAATAATACTATTGACGGTAAAAGCCGCTTTTGAAGCGTCCACATTTAAAATAATATTTCCAACAGATTTGATTTTTAACATATCTGTAAGATTAATGGCACTTTTGTTTTCCTGTGCTAAAGCACATCTAAACAATATTAAAAAGAATAAAAATGAGTAAATTTTTTTCATAATCTTGGTTAAAATATTGATAATGTAATAAGGTTATTTACTGAATTAAAGAAGTTTAAATGCAATTTAAACAAAGGAGATTAAAATTGTTGTATCATTTTTATTGAGATAATTTTATTCAATTTCTTACCCACTGAGATTACTCTCCCCAAGCTGTTAAAACTAAATGTCTATTTCCTCCATGATTACGATGCTCACATAAATAAATACCTTGCCAGGTACCAACAAATAAACGCCCATTTCTGATAGGAATATTGACCGAACTGCCTAATAATGCTGCTTTTAAATGGGCAGGCATATCGTCATCACCTTCATAATCGTGTATATAATCGGGATCATTTTCTTTTACGGCTTTATTGAAGAACATTTCAAAATCCTGCCTTACGGTTGGGTCAGCATTTTCATTGATACAAACTGAAGCAGAAGTATGTTGGATAAAAACCTGCAACATTCCTTTGCTAATTTCAGAGATTTGTGGAATAGCCGTAAAAACTTCATTGGTAATGATATGAAAACCTCTTCTTCTTTCCTTTAAAGTCAATAATTCTTGAAACAATTTCATCCTTATTGAATTACTTTCTGAACTAACAATTTACTCAAATCTTCTTCCTCCCCATTAAACACATTCATATCAACCTTTCCTTTTATTCCATCAATATGTGCTTTATCAGAATGTTGCCAAAAATTCCATTTTAAATTTTCTGCCAATTTTTGTTGATAATAATGAGCAATCCAAATGGGATATTCGTCAAATTTACCTATTAAATGATCTTTATAAAACTGATATCCGGTATAAATGATAGGTTTTGTTTTGGTCTTTTTCTCTACCTCATTTAAAAAATCTTGAATATTTGGAATCAATTCACTTTCAGACAAACCAGCAGCTTCCTCTATATCTACCACTGGTGGTAAATCGCCAGCTTCTACATTTACGGTTTGTAAAAAGAAGCGAGCTTGCCATATACCCGATTTTTTTGGTTTAAAATAATGATAAGCTCCTCTTACGATCCCACCTTCTTTACTTTCTCTCCAATTTCTTTGAAAATAAGGATCAACCAAAGTCACCCCTTCTGTTGCCTTTATAAACGCAAACGAAATATGAATCTCCTTATATTCCATAGCACCAACTTTTTTCCAATTGATTTTTTGTTGATAGAAAGAAACATCTATACCGTGAACTCCATATTTTTTAGGAATTCTTATTCCGAATTTCTCATAATGAGGATAAGCATCAAAAACAAACAAATCTTTAAACCAACTAGAGGTTGAAACCGCTGTTTTTAATACTTTTCCATAATAAAAAGGTGAGAAAATAAGGACCATCAAAATGAGTATTACAAACCTGATTTTCCATTTTGCAGAAGATTTGGCTTTTCTCTTTGGCTTTCGCCGATTTGTATTTGCTGCTTTTTTGGAGATTGTTTTCTTTACCGGCATTCTTATTCAAAGATAAGGCTCAGAATTGAGTTAAAACAACAAAGCCTGAAATTAATCAGGCTTTGTTTTATAATAAGATTTTGCATTAGGGATTGAAGTGGAAATCCCACAATCCAATTTCATGGGCGAGGACTTGTAACAAAAAGCCTGACTCGGTTTTTCAGCGAAGAACGCCCAAAATAATTATTTACTTAACTCCGCATAATGTTTATAAAACAAAGGAATGGTTTCTATTCCTTTGAAATAGTTAAAAATATCATACTTCTCATTTGGGGAGTGCAAATTATCGCTATCTAAACCGAAACCCATTAAGACGGTTTTAATACCTAATTCTTGTTCGAAAAGGGCTACAATAGGAATACTTCCACCTCCACGAGTTGGAACTGGTTGTTTGCCAAAAGCCTCTTCTATAGCTTTGTAGGCCGCTTGAAAAGCAACAGAATCCGTTGGTGTTACATAAGGCGTACCGCCATGATGAGCGATAACTTTTACTTTAACAGATTTTGGCGCAATACTTTCGAAATGATTTTTGAATAATTCAGAGATTTTCTTCCAATCCTGACCTGGCACTAAACGCATTGAAATTTTTGCATTTGCAACAGCTGGAAGTACGGTTTTAGCTCCGGGACCAGTATAACCGCCCCATATTCCATTTACTTCTAAAGTAGGGCGAATTCCTGTTCTTTCTATCGTAGAATAACCTTTTTCTCCCCAAACCTCATCAACAGAAAGGTCTTGTTTGTATTCTGTTAAATCGAAAGGAGCATCATTTAATGCTTTTCTTTCTTCAGCAGAAAGTTCAATTACACCATCGTAAAATCCAGGAATAGTAATATGATTATTTTCGTCATGTAAAGAGGCAATCATTTGGCATAGAATGGTCGCTGGATTTCCAACTGCTCCGCCATAAACACCAGAGTGTAAATCGCGACTTGGGCCTTGAACTTCTACTTCCATATAAGCCAAACCACGTAAACCAGTTTCTAATGAGGGATTTTCCATGCTAATCATGGAAGTGTCGGAGATTAAAACCACATCGGCTTTTAATCTTTCTTTATTGTTGGCAACGAATTTCCCAAGATTGTCGGAACCCACTTCTTCCTCTCCTTCAATCATAAATTTGATGTTGCAAGGTAAAGTTTCGGTACGCATCATCAGCTCAAAAGCTTTCACATGCATATAAAACTGTCCTTTATCATCACAAGCGCCACGAGCATAAATTTTACCGTCTCTAACGGTTGGCTCAAATGGAGGTGTGTGCCACAGCTCTATGGGATCTGGTGGTTGAACATCGTAATGACCATATACCAACACTGTTGGTAGGGATGTGTCAATAATTTTTTCTCCGTAAACTATAGGATAACCATCTGTAGAACAAACTTCTACTTTATCTGCTCCGGCTTCTTTTAATTTTTCGGCAACAAAATCCGCTGTTTTTAGTACATCTCCTTTATATTTAGGATCAGCACTAACTGACGGAAATCTTAATAATTCAAATAATTCGTCTAAGAATCTCTGACGATTCTCATCCACATAATTCTTAATGATTTGCATAAAAATAGGATTTACACAAATATAGAATTTTAATATTTAGCCTTTTAGGAAAGCCTTGAAAATGAAATCCAAATTAAAGACTTCATTTATAATGTTACAAAGTACTGATTAATCCCAAGTTGCAACTTGTGCATTTCTAGGTGCATCAACTACATCTGACTGAACTGATTTTGGTTGATCAATGTTTTTGTTTGTTTCTTTTAAAGTTGCTGCTGCCGCTACTGCTGAAATTACAACAAATGCGATAATTAATAATTTTTTCATGATTTTTAAATTTTAAATTGTTGTTTAAGAGTGTGAAAGTTAGTCCCAAGCACCCAAGATGCTTTTGTCACTTAATTTAACTGTATTTACTTTTGGTGCTACTTCACTCTCTTTTTTGCAAGAGGTGGCTCCGATTACTGATACTACCAATAATGCGATGATGATCTTTTTCATGTTGTGTTTTGTTTTGATGGTTAGTTTATATTGATTAATCCCAAGCACCCAAGATGCTTTTGTCACTTAATTTAACTGTATTTACTTTTGGTGCTACTTCACTCTCTTTTTTGCAAGAGGTGGCTCCGATTGCTGATACTACCAATAATGCGATGATGATCTTTTTCATGTTGTGTTTTGTTTGAGGTGTTTAAATACTATATAAAATAAATTTTTATTTTTTTAAAAAAAATACGTAACCTTAGATTCAATAAAGCGTATACATGATGTTTGTGTTATACCTCAAAAATATAGGTATTTTTATTTTAAAAGAAATATTTATAATAAAAAAAATAAAATATTGTTATAAGTAATTAATTATTATCACATAAATCAAATAAAATTCTATTTTTCGTAATGAATTAATATTTTAAGATTAATGAATACATTTACATTTTAACATAAAAAAGACGTTAATGAAGTACCTTTTTTTAATTATTTTCTCGATATTATACCTTAACACATTTGCTTTTCAAAAAGAAGATTTCTTATTGGGCTTAAAGAGAGATACAAATACAGTAAATAAGCTAAATAAGCAAGCTTATAAAAATAGATTAACCGATCCTGAGCAAACTATACTTACTGCAAGAAAAGCTCAAAAAATTGCTATTGAAATAGATTTCAAGAGTGGTTTGGCTGAGGCGGATCGTGTTCAGGGTATAGGTTACTACTATATAAATCAAAGAGATACAGCTTTGAATTATTATCAAACAGCTTTAAGTATTTATAAAGCAATTGATGATAAATTAGGTGAGGCAAAAGTATCGAATAATATAGGCAATTTATGGCTTGAAATTGATTATGATGAAGCATTAAAATATTATACTAACACCTTAAGGATTGCTCAAAAATATAAGGTTAAAGATTTAGTTGCTGGTTCATATTTGAATATTGGCAATATGTATTTCAGGAAAAAAAGTTATTCTGTAGCAATGAAAAATTATGAAAAAAGCAGTAAAATATTTAATGAAATCAACAATCCAATTGGGATAACTCAAAGTTTACAAAATCGTGGTGTGATTTTATTTAGTTTAAATAAAGTTGATGAAGCAAAGGAAGTATTATTGGAAGCAAATAAAAAAGCTAAAGAGTTTGAATTGAATAGTAGCGTCGCTTCAATTGATCTAACTTTAACCTCTATCTACGTCGCAGAAAATAACTTTGAAAAAGCAGAACAGTTTTTAAATGAAGGCCTTGCATTTACTAAGCTAGTGAATGATGATAAAAAGATATATGATTATACTTATACATTTTATGAACTAGAAGCTAAAAGAAAAAACTTTGAAAAAGCATTGCACTATCTAAAAGAAGTTCATGATTTAGACAGTATTAACTTTAAGAAAAACACATCATCAAATATCAATCTCATTCAAGAAACTTTTAAACAACAAAAGCAACAAAGAGAAAATGAACTTACCATTCAAAATCAAAAAAATGCCTATTTAATATCAATTTTTAGCGCAGTAACAGTAATACTAGCATTGATAGTTATTCTATTATTATTTAGAAGTAACAAAAAATCTAAGGAAAGTAATAAAGAATTAACATCCTTAAACGAAGAAGTCTCGAGACAGAAAGCCAATGTTGATAAGATCAATCATAAACTGGAAGAAATTATTACAGAACGTACCAAAGATTTAATTTATAAAAATCAAAAATTGTCTGAGTATTCCTCACATCTTTCTCATCAAATTCGAGGCCCAGTTGCTACATTAAAAGGATTGGTAATGTTGGTACAAGATAATCTTGTGGAAAGTAAAGAGGTGATAACACAAATGAAAAAATGTGTAGATGATATTGATGAGCAAATTATGGATATCAATCAGGCATTACATGACCCTGCACGATCTAATTTAAGTCAGAAATAAATCCATAATTAAAAAAGTGGAAATCTTGTGTGAGGCAGAGACGAAATCTCTGCCTCATTTTTTTAATTTTACATTTCTAAAAATTTTACGATTTGGATTATTTAAAAGGATTAAACTCATCACAAAGACAGGCGGTAGAACAAACAGAAGGACCTGTGATGATTGTTGCTGGAGCTGGATCTGGAAAAACCAGAGTAATCACTTACCGTGTTGCACATTTAATCAACAAAAGTATTGATCCGTTCAATATTTTAGTGTTGACATTCACTAATAAAGCTGCAAAAGAGATGCGTAATCGCATCATGAGCGTTGTCGGAAGTGAAGCAAAAAATATTTGGATGGGAACTTTCCACTCTGTTTTTGCTAAAATATTACGTGTAGAAGCCAACAAAATTGGTTATCCCAATAACTTCACCATTTATGATACAGACGATAGTAAAAGTTTAATTAAAACCATATTGAAAGAGATGAGCTTAGACGACAAGCTTTATCATCATAACTATGTTTATGGCCGTATTTCAATGGCGAAAAACAACTTGATTTCTGTTCAGGAGTATCAACAAAATGAGCAAATTCAGGCAGATGATTTTTCTCAAGGACGAGGCTTTATTGGAAAGATATATGAGACCTATGTGAATCGTTGTTTCAAAGCTGGAGCAATGGATTTTGATGACTTGCTGTTTAAAACCAATGTGCTTTTAAAAGAGCATCCAGATGTACTTTACAAATACCAAAATAAGTTCAAATACTTAATGGTTGATGAATATCAGGATACAAACTTTTCTCAATATTTAATTGTGAAAAAATTAGCCGCCATCAGAGAAAACTTATGCGTGGTGGGTGATGATGCGCAAAGTATTTATGCTTTTCGAGGAGCTAATATCCAGAATATCTTAAACTTTCAGAAAGATTATCCTGACGTTAAAGTATTTAAGTTAGAGCAAAATTATCGCTCTACTCAAAACATTGTTAACGTGGCGAATAGCATCATTGCTAACAATAAAAATCAATTAGATAAAAACGTCTTTTCGGATAATGAAACCGGAGAAAAAATAAAAGTCACCCGCTCCTATTCAGATAATGAAGAGGGAAAAGTTGTTGCTGAATCCATTATGCAAGAAAGAGCAAATAACAATTTGGATTGGGTGAGTTTTGCTATTCTATACCGTACCAATGCACAATCCAGATCGATGGAGGAAGCGCTTCGAAAGCTCAATGTACCTTATAAAATTTATGGAGGCTTGTCTTTCTATCAAAGAAAAGAGATCAAAGATTTAATTGCCTATTTCCGTTTGACCTTCAATCCAAGTGATGAAGAAGCTTTTAAAAGAGTGATTAATTATCCGGCAAGAGGCATTGGAAAAACAACTTTAGATAAAATCATTCTAGCCGCCGATCAGCAGAATAAAACGCTTTTCGAAATCATAGTTGATGCTCCTCAATATTTAGACAACAGAGCAGCAATGGCTGTTCAAAATTTCGCTATCGCCATTCAAAGTTTTCAGGTAGTTGCCAAAAATAGTTTAGCGTATGATACCGCTTTACATATTGCGCAACAATCTAGTTTACTGAAAGATTTATATGACGATAAATCTGTCGAAGGCTTAGCCCGATATGAGAACATTCAGGAATTATTGAACGGTATCAAAGAATTTTCTGAAAGGGAAGATATTGAAGAGCGAGGTTTGGATATTTTTATGCAGGATGTGGCTTTGTTGACAAACGATGATAACGATAAAAATCCAAATAAAGACACGGTCTCATTGATGACCATACACTCTTCGAAAGGTTTGGAATTTCCACAAGTTTATATTGTTGGAATGGAAGAAAATCTTTTCCCATCTCAAATGGCTTTAAATTCTCGAGCTGATTTGGAAGAAGAAAGACGTCTATTTTATGTAGCTGTAACCCGAGCAGAAAAGAAGATACACCTTTCTTACGCGACCTCTCGTTTTCGTTTTGGGACATTGGTAAACTGCGAACCATCACGTTTTTTAGATGAGATTGAACCCAAATATTTAGAGTTAGATTTTGTTAAAAGAGCAGCTAACAATGATTCATCTTTTGGGGATGAACGCAGCCAGTGGAAAAGTAAAACTTCTAGTGGTAATAACCAGCAAGGCGATTTCTTTTCTAAACCTAAACCAGCTTCAAAACCTATAGCTACAACTTCTTTATTAGGGAAAGCCCATGTACCAACACCTGGTTTCGCCTCAAGTGATACTTCTAAACTACAAGTTGGGCAAGAAGTGGAACACGAACGTTTCGGTTTTGGTAAAGTGATTAACCTAGAGGGAAACAAGCCGGACATTAAAGCAACTGTCTTCTTTAAAGAAATTGGACAAAAGCAGCTTTTATTGAAATTTGCTAAGCTAAGGATTTTAGAAAATTAATAAATCCTAATATTTGCTTTTGGTAGCAAATCTATTACCTTTATCATTGGAAATGAAAAGGCTAAATAAACCTGAAGACAGTGAATATAGACTTTGTGATTAATTCTCCAAACAGCGCTCTTGAAAATATAATATAGTAGCGGAACTGACTCTAATAAATTCATCAAATTTATTTAAAAAAATAAATTTGGCATTAGACTTAAAACCTGCTTGGTTTGTTTAATTTTGTCTACAAAATGCCTAGAAACAGTAGAAAGCTTTAAAAAAAGCTTTAAAAATTCTTAAAATGATTGAAAAAACAGAACAAATTTTTGATTATAACACCTCCAGAGAAAAGCTAATTTTAGCCGAATATGGTCGAAATGTGCAGAATATGGTGGAATATATTGTGGCTTTACCTACAAAAGAAGAGCGTAATCGATATGCTAGCGTGGTCATCGATATGATGGGCTTTTTAAATCCACATTTACGTGACGTACCCGATTTTAAGCATAAATTATGGGATCATTTACAAATTATTTCTCAGTTTAAGATTGATGTGGATTCTCCATATCCTTCTCCAACTCAGGAGCAGATCAACTTTAGACCTGAAGTTTTGCCTTATCCGCAAAGTAGAATTAGGTTTAAGCACTATGGCAGAACTGTGGAAGTGATGATTAAAAAAGCAAAAGAAATTACCGAACCTGATAAAAAGCAGCATATGGTAAATTCTATCGCAAATTTCATGAAGATGGCTTATGTGATTTGGAACAAGGACCACGTTGCTGATGAGCAAATTATTAGTGATTTAAGAGACCTTTCTGGTGGTGAACTTGACCTTTCTGAAGTTACTTTAAATAAAGTTGACATTAAGCCACCTGTTTCTAGTAATAGTGGTGGTAGATCATCTGGAGGAAAAACCAATAGCCGCAGCGGAGGAGGAAGTAGCAGTCGTCAAAACAATAGTAATAAAGGTCGTCAAAAAAACTACCCTAGTAATACAGGTAATGGCAGAAGACCAAATTAATTAGACGTTAACAGAATACAAAAATGTTCAATTTTAAATAGAATTGAACATTTTTATTTATAACCACTTTTAAAACAAACAATAAGAATGAACGCATTTGAGATTCGTGGAGGCAAACCTTTAAAAGGAGAAATTATTCCTCAGGGAGCAAAAAATGAAGCTTTACAAGTATTATCTGCAGTTTTATTAACTAAAGAAAAAATAACAATTAGTAATATTCCTGACATTAAAGATGTAAATAAACTGATTGAACTTTTAGAAGACCTTGGCGTTGATGTGAAGCGACTATCAAAAGATACCTACGAATTTACTGCAGCAAATATTAACCTTGATTTTTTTCATAGTCAAACATTTAAAGCAAAAGGAGGAAGTTTAAGAGGTTCTATTATGATTGTGGGGCCCTTACTAGCTCGATTTGGAAAAGCAG
The DNA here is from genome assembly GCA_014378105.1 of Pseudopedobacter sp. Classification (GTDB taxonomy): domain Bacteria; phylum Bacteroidota; class Bacteroidia; order Sphingobacteriales; family Sphingobacteriaceae; genus Pseudopedobacter. The sequence continues at coordinate 24,859 of JACMOI010000082.1, read as the reverse complement.
CTATTCCTAAACCTGGAGGTGATAAAATTGGTAGAAGAAGGTTAGATACCCACTTTTTAGGTTTCGAAAAATTAGGAGCTAAGTTTATTTATAATGCAGAAACTGGCTTTTTTAATATTGATGCCACAAAATTAAAAGGAACTTTTATTCTCTTAGATGAAGCTTCCGTAACTGGAACAGCCAATATTGTGATGGCTGCTGTTTTGGCACAAGGAACAACTACTATATATAATGCGGCCTGCGAACCTTATCTGCAACAGCTTTGTAAAATGCTGAATAGAATGGGCGCTAAAATTTCTGGTATTGGTTCTAATTTATTAACCGTAGAGGGTGTTAATGAATTAGCTGGAACAGAACATCGTTTATTACCTGATATGATTGAGATTGGTTCTTTTATTGGCCTTGCAGCGATGACAGAGTCTGAAATTACCATTAAAGATGTATGCTACAACGAGCTAGGTATTATCCCTAGTGTGTTTAGAAGATTAGGAATTCAGTTTGAATTGCGTGGTGATGATATTTATATCCCATCTCAAAAAAGCTACGAAATTGATACATTTATTGATGGTTCTATCTTAACCATAGCGGATGCACCTTGGCCCGGTTTCACACCAGATTTATTATCTATTATTTTAGTGGTAGCAACTCAAGCAAAAGGTTCCGTTTTAATTCATCAAAAAATGTTCGAGAGCCGTTTATTCTTTGTGGATAAATTGATTGATATGGGTGCTCAAATTATCTTGTGTGATCCTCACAGAGCAACTGTAATTGGTTTGGATAAGAAATATCAATTAAAAGGAATAGAAATGACTTCGCCCGACATTAGAGCTGGAGTTTCGTTATTGATTGCCGCATTATCTGCTTCGGGAAGAAGTACCATTTATAATATTGAACAAATAGAAAGAGGTTATCAAGATATTGATACTAGATTGAAAGCCTTGGGAGCAGATATTAGAAGATTATAAGCATTAAAAATCCACTTCTTCCGAAGCGGATTTTTTTGTTTAGTACGTTTTACATTGTATAAGATTTAACTAATTTCTCTCTTGTTAAAGCGATATTTTTTATAGGTTGATAAACTAGTGGAATCTGTTCAATAGTTACATCAGACCTATCTAAACCAAAAGTCTTGCGCTTTTTAATCCTAAATGCTTAAGAAAAAAAGTAAGTATTCAGTACAATAATCCTTCTCCCACAGCCAATTCATTTTCTACGGATAGGAATTTTTCGATAATTACAAACATAAAGTCTGGCTCGTTACCAAAGTATGGGAAAGCTTAAAAGTGTTAAGATTGAGATGTCAAAATGCCCTTTCGATTGCAAAGCTTCTGTTAAATATTAATTTTAAAGACAACCTAAATAAAAATATCATTTATTGGAACGATAATTTGGATTAAAATGTAATTTCAAATTATATAATTAAATAGAGTCTGATTTTTACAGTAATTTTGAGGTCTATAGCTTCTTTATTTGTTTAAAAATTTTATAAAAAACAAAAAAGAATAACCACTCTGAGTGAAGATTTAGAGACATGATTCTAATATTTCCTTGAAAGCAAAAATATTCAAGTGCATTCAGCGATATTTCAAATGATCGGTGAATAAAGATCGCCAAAACAGAAACCGATTTTGTTATACTAACATGAAAGTAAAAAATAAACTCCGTTTGGGATTTGGATTCCTGTTCCTTATCGTATTGTTTTTCGGTGGCATATCAATAATATTAATCAACCAGATCGCCAACAACGGGAAGGTAATCCTGAAAAATAATTATGAAACGCTCTCTTTCGTCCTGGAAATGCGTGATGTGCTGGATAATCAGTCATTACCACTAACAGACAGCACACACAACGCTTTTGAAAAGCAACTGATGAAACAGGAGCTTAATGTAACAGAAAGGGGTGAAGGTGTCGCAACTGCTGTCCTGCGGCATCATTTTGAACAATTAGCGAGTTCGATGTTCATATTGAAATTAATTCGCAATGACCTGCGAAAAATCGAAATCCTAAACATACAGGCCATTTTACGCAAAAACGATCAGGCTAATCGGAGGGTGGATAAAACCCTGTTATTTCTCGGATTAGCAGGATCATTCACCTTCTTGGTCTTGTTTAGTTTCAGTGTTAATTTTCCAAGTGCTATCACTAATCCGTTGAATACTCTGCTAAAAGGTATCCGGCAGATTAGCAAGCAAAACTATAAAGAGCGTGTTCATCTTGATAATATCGATGAATTTGCGGAGGTAGCCAGTGCTTTTAACGAGATGGCCTCTAAACTTAATGATTGGGAGAGTAGCAATTTGTCCCATTTGATGTCAGAAAAGCAGCGTATTGATACCATCATTGAACAAATGCAGGATGTGATCATTGGTGTAGATGAGCAGGGGCAGGTCCTTTTCATTAACACTAGTGCAAAAACGATGTTGAATTTAAGTGAAGGAAAATATGTTGGGCAGCAAGTGGCCGATGTGGCGAAACATAATGATCTGTTAAAATCAATCCTTGAAACTACACACGGAAAGCCGTTCTGTATTGTGATAAACGACAAAGACGCTTTTTTTCAGTTGGATTGTAAAGAGATTACCGTACCGAATATTTCACCTGCTGAGCATGATACAATACAGATCGCCCGTAAACCGGCAGGGAGGGTTTATATATTACGCAATGTGACCGAATTTAAGGAGCGTGACCAAGCTAAAACGAATTTCATTGCTACAATATCTCATGAATTAAAAACACCGATCTCTGCCATAAAAATGAGCCTTAAACTCCTCCGAGACGAACGTGTGGGTGGCTTAAACTCCGAGCAAATGGAACTGATCAACCACATTGGTGATGACGCAGAAAGACTGCTAAAGATCACTTATGAGTTACTAGATCTATCGCAGGTTGAGACCGGGAATATACAATTGAATTTTACAGCTACACAGCCAGAACATATTCTTAATTATGCTATCAAAGCCGTGAAATTCGAGGCCGATCAAAAGCAGATCATCCTAGAAGAATTGCTACCAGCACATTTGCCTCAGGTTCAGGCAGACATGGAAAAAACCGCCTGGGTGATGATTAATTTTCTGTCAAATGCCCTACGATATAGCCCCGAAAAGTCAAAAATTGACATTTTAGTTCAACCTAAAAAGGCATTCCTAGAATTTTCTGTTCGGGATCATGGCAAAGGAATAGACCGGCAATATCAGGACCGCTTATTTGATCGCTATTTTCAAGTACCAACAGACGGGCAAAGCAAATTTGGCTCCGGACTTGGTTTGGCCATATCCAAAGAGTTTATTTTAGTTCAAGGCGGTGAGATTGGAGTGGAAAGTGAAATGGGTGGCGGCAGCCGCTTTTGGTTTACGCTACCGATAGCAAAAAAACATTAAGATCAAGGCTGCAATCATCTAAAACTAGCTATTTTGTTCTTAGTGATATTTGCACCACTTTTGAAACAAAAACCAAGAAATATACAATGAGGTTGGTAAAAGAGAGCGATAGCACATTATTAGTATACGCGGTCGGTAAAGAAATTGATGCATGGTAAAACCGGAACTAATATCAAACACAAATAACTAACTTAGCTTTAAATGAAACCAGGTGTATTGATCATTGATGATGAAACTAAACTCTCGGCCTTGCTAGCAAGGATCATAGAACTGGAGGGGTACCAAACCTGGCAGGCCGCAAACGGCAAAGAAGGTCTGAAAATGCTGGAGCGAGAATCGGTACTTGTAGTGTTGAGCGATGTTAAATTATCTGATGTGAATGGTATTGACCTTATTAAAAAACTGAAGGAAAAAAAGCCTTATACCGAAGTGATCTGCCTTACGGCTTACGGCACCATTTCAGATGGAGTTACAGCAATTAAGAACGGGGCTTTTGATTATATTATAAAAGGGGATGATAACGAACTCATTTTACCTTTGCTTTCTAAGGCTGCTGAAAAAGCTGAAGTGCAGTATAAACTTTATCAGCTTGAAAATAAACTGATCAGTGAACACCGCTTTGACGGGATTATTGGCAAATCTAGAGCCATACATGTGGCTGTAGAATTAGCTAAAAAAGTTGCACCTACTGATGCAACTGTGTTGCTTTTGGGAGAAACGGGTACTGGTAAAGAAGTATTCGCCCGAGCTATTCACTACAATAGTAAGCGTAAACAAGACAATTTCGTAGCTATCAATTGTAGTGCGTTTTCAAGGGAACTTTTGGAAAGCGAATTGTTTGGTTACAGGGCTGGCGCTTTTACTGGTGCGCTGAAAGATAAAAAGGGGTTATTTGAAGAAGCGGATGGTGGGACATTATTCCTGGATGAGATTGGCGAATTACCCATTGATTTACAGGCGAAACTATTACGGGTACTAGAAGAGGGTGAGTATTTTAAACTGGGAGATACCAAAACTTATCATACCAATGTGCGCATCATTGCTGCAACCAACCGAAACCTGAAATCCGAAATAGAAAAGCAGCATTTCAGAGAAGATCTTTTTTACCGCTTATCGGTATTTAGTATTAGTCTGCCATCTTTAAATGACCGTCGCGAGGATATCCCTCTGTTGGCCAACTTCTACCTGAAAGAGTATTCGGGCAAAATGAACCGCAAACTGTCTGGGATTGATCCCATAATGCTGCAACAATTGGAAAAATATAATTGGCGGGGCAACATCCGCGAGCTGAAAAATTTGATCGAGCGGGCAGTTATCGTATCTGAAGGAAATGTATTAACTGCCGATACATTACCCTCGGAACTGTACGGCGAGCAAAGCACTTCGGTATCCGTTTTCGAGATGGCCGCGGTAGAAAAAAATCACATCCACAAAATGCTCATTCTTACTAAAGGTAATAAAACGGAAGCAGCAAAATTAATGAGCATCGGGATCACCACTTTATATCGTAAAATTGAGGAATATCACTTAAGGTAAACCCTCCCGAAATGAATATTAACCATACCATTTTGGTAGGGTAGGATTTTACCTAAAAAGTAAAAAACATCTAAATTTTCATTTAAAGAAGTGTTTTTCCAAAATGGCAGATTACTTGTTAGTGTATTAAAATGTTGTTATTTTTCATTTTCAATCGCATTAGTACCCCTGATAATTTATGAATACCCATCTTAGAAAACTGTCTGCCGGCGGCGTATTAATTACCCTTGGTATAATTTTTGGCGATATTGGTACTTCGCCACTCTACACTTTACAAACTATTTTGAAGGAAGGAGGCCAAGCTGACCAGTTCATGGTTTTAGGCGCCGTTTCTTGTATCTTTTGGACGTTGACGCTGCAAACTACTTTCAAATATATTTTCATTACGCTGCAAGCAGATAACCGCGGCGAAGGAGGTATATTTTCGCTTTATGCGTTGGTCCGCCGCTATGGTAAGTGGCTTGCTATCCCGGCAATTATTGGTGCAGGCACCTTACTTGCAGACGGTATCATAACACCACCGATATCTGTGACTTCTGCTATAGAAGGATTGAACTTAGTGCCTGCTTTTGCAAAAACAATTATACCCGGTAATCACATAGTTCTTTTAATTGTAATAGCTATTTTATTAATGTTATTCTTTTTTCAGCAATTCGGTACTAAAGTGATTGGCGCTGCCTTCGGACCGATCATGTTAGTTTGGTTTGTGATGTTGGCTTTACTTGGTTCTATACAGGTAGCGCATTACCCTATGATCATCAAAGCCTTTAATCCGGTTTATGGTTTTGATTTGCTGGTGAAACATCCTAATGGTTTTTGGCTGTTAGGCGCTGTATTTTTATGTACTACCGGTGCGGAGGCACTTTATTCAGACCTTGGCCACTGCGGACGCAAGAATATCCAAGTAAGCTGGATATTTGTAAAAATATCATTGCTGCTGAATTACTTGGGCCAGGCAGCTTGGGTTTTATCACAAAGTAAACCGGATGTCAATATCAATCCTTTTTTTGCCATAGTACCTCACGGTTTTTTGATTCCGGCTGTTTTTATAGCAACCCTAGCTACCATCATTGCCAGCCAGGCACTGATCAGCGGTTCGTTCACGCTCATTAGCGAAGCCGTAAGCATGAACTTTTGGCCACGCATTACCATCAAATACCCTTCAAATATCCGTGGCCAAATTTATATTCCTAGTATCAATTGGTTATTATGCTTTGGCTGTATAGCGGTAAGTTTATATTTCCGCACTGCTGAGGCGATGACAGCAGCCTATGGTTTTTCTATTACCATCGCAATGCTAAGTACCACTATCCTGATCTTTTATTTTATGCGCTATGTGAAGCATTGGCCGCTGTGGCTGACGGTGATCATTCTGTGTGTATTCCTAACAGTAGAATGTTCTTTCTTTGTGGCTAACTCTGTTAAAATCTTTAAGAGATTATTCTTCTTAGTATTTGAAGTTGGATTGATCTTTACTATGTATATCTGGTACCGCGCTCGCAGGATCAGTAATCGTTTTTTGAATTTTGTTAATCTAAGAGAAAGGATTCCGATGCTGCATGCACTAAGCGCAGATGAAACCGTATCTAAATTTGCGACTCATCTTATCTACCTAACCAAGGCCAATAACAGCAAGCAGATAGAGCAGAAGATTATGTATTCCATTTTTAGTCGTAAGCCAAAAAGAGCTGACGTTTACTGGTTTTTGCATATTGAACAAACCGATGAGCCATTTACTATGGAATACAGCGTAGAAGAACTGGAGTATGACAAAGTGATCCGTGTAGAGTTCCGTTTAGGTTTCCGCATACAGCCTCGTATTAATGTGTTGTTCCGTAAAGTGGTACAAGATATGGTTATCAACGAGGGTCTGAATATTACCAGCCGTTATCCCTCATTACAGGAATATCACTTGGCTGCCGACTTTCAGTTTGTGCTCATTGAAAAATTCCTATCTAACGAAAATGAGTTTAGTGCCAAGGAAGGGTTTATTTTGAATAGCTATTTTGCCATTCGCAAGTTTGCTCAGTCTGATGCTAAAGCTTTTGGTTTAGACAACAGCGAAACACGTATTGAAAAGATCCCGTTGGTAGTTAGCCCTGTCAATTATTTTAATTTGAAAAAGATTGCACCATCTAGTATTGGTAATTTAACATAAAAAGATATGGGTGGGAAAATCACAACCAAAATTTTTTTATATTTTAGTTATGTCTTGGGTATGTAATATCACAACACTTTGTTGGGCTACCAAAAAAGCGGTAATCATACCAGATTACGGCTTTTTTTTACGCTTTAGGGCGAAAAATAGGGCGAATTGATTTGGCCGAAATTAAGAACTAATGAATCTGTCAGCATAGATTTTACTATGTGATTCAAACAACTTCGTTTCATAGACTTTATGAATTAAAAATTAAATAAGTAAGTAGCAGATGGCTTAATTCCCTCATGATCTTTATGAAGTACCGCCTTATCATTATTAAAAGTTATTACCCAAATAGCATCATAATCTTCCACAGGTCATTTTAAATTATCTATTTTATCCCCTAAAGATTTTGCAATATCATTTAATTGTTTGTGCTCCCATACAATCAATACTGTTCTAGTATTTTTCATAACTTTTTTAGCTTTAAGATCAGCTACATCAAATCAATATATTATAATTATATTAAGTTTATAAAGTGTAGCCATCGACGTAACGGTTTGCAGCATAAGGCAATTTTTTGTTTTATCCCTAGTGCACAGCGTGGGCACATAAATAAAAATTCCATATCAAGGCGCTTAAAACTGGTGCTGTTAACACTGGTAAAATATCAAACAACATTGTCAATACAGATACCAATATTAAAAGCACTAAAGAAACTACCTTATAATCTATAAATGAGGAAGTGAAGAAGCAGATAAAAATAAAATGAAAGCAATAGTTATTAAATATTGAGTTTTAGTAGTATTATTTTTAAAATTTAGACTTATCAAAATTTGTTAAATTTTTATTTCCTAATTTAAATACTTAATTATAAAGATTTTGTAAAGAAGATATAAAGTAAATAGTTATCAAAATAAATCTCAGTTAACTTATTATTTTTGTGTCAAAATAAAATGTATGCTTACATTAACATTTAAAATTTAAAACTTAACATAGGTTTTAAACGTAATTGATTTAAATCAGTAAATTTAAAATGAAAAAAATAATCATGAAAAAAGTTCAAAATATAGTTGCATTGCTATGTATCGTAGCAATTTCTGCTAGTTGTACCTACGGAACAACAAAAAATCAAGTTAAATCTACAGAAAGTCCTCAAACAACAGCGTCTAAAGAGAAGTTAAACGAGGATATGGCATCTGTAAACCATAGCGCTTTTGATAAATTATTAAAGAAAAACGTTTCTGACAATGGAAAAGTTGATTACGCTTCTTTTGTAAAGGATAAATCTGCATTAGAGGATTACATTACTTCATTAACAAAAATCAATCCTGTTAAGCTTTCTAAAAATGAGCAAACAGCTTATTGGATAAACGCTTATAATGCATCTGTAATAGATAAAGTGGTAAGAAACTATCCAACAAATTCAATTTTAAAAATTGAAGGTGGAAAAGCCTTTGATTCTACTTTACCATACAAATTTAACGAGGAATCCTTATCTTTAAATGATATTGAAAAAAAGAAACTAATGGGCAGCGATTTGTTTGATGGTCGTATACATTTTGCAGTTAACTGTGCTGCTGTGTCTTGTCCAACGCTACAAAATCAAGCCTATACCGCTTCTAATGTTCAAAGTTTACTAACATCAAATACAAAAGCAGCATTAACTAACCCGGCTTTTAACAAAATAGGTACAGACAAAGCTTCTATATCTAGACTTTTTGATTGGTACAAAGCTGATTTTATAAAAGCTGAAGGAAGTATAATTAATTTTGTAAACAAATATTCAAGCAATAAAATCACCAATAATACTAAAATCGATTATCTTGAATACAATTGGAGCCTGAACGGAAAGTAATTAAATTTTATTTGTAAGGTATCCAAAAGCATTACTACTAATCAAAAAATTCGCTCAACCCTTTTTATGAAAATAGTCGTTATTGGTAATGGAATATCTGGTGTAACTACAGCAAGATATATAAGAAAACAAAGCGATCATGAAATCATGATTGTTTCTTCAGAATCAGAACACTTTTTTTCGAGAACTGCCTTGATGTATATCTACATGGGTCATATGAAATATGAGCATACTAAGCCGTACGAAAATTGGTTTTGGGAAAAAAACAAAATTGAGCTAAAAAATGCTTTTGTTGATCAAATAGATTTCGATGCTAAATCCTTAAGAACGACTATTGGAGAACATATAAGCTATGACAAACTTATAATTGCTACAGGTTCCAAAACTAATAAATTTGGATGGAAAGGTCAGGATTTAAAAGGAGTGCAAGGACTTTACAGCAAACAAGATGTTGAGTTGATGGAAGAAAATACGGATGGCATTAAGGAAGCTGTAATAATAGGTGGGGGTTTAATTGGAATTGAAATGGCCGAAATGCTAAATAGCAGAGGTATTAAAGTCAATTTCTTAATCAGAGAAAAAGAATACTGGAGCAACGTTTTACCTATGGAAGAAGCCCTTTTAGTTGGAAGACACATTGCCGAACATCACATTAACTTAATTACTGAAACTGAGTTGGAAGAAATTCTTTCTGATGAAAATGGGAGGGTTAAATCAATTATCACCAAAGCCGGTAAAGAAATTAAATGTCAGTTTGTAGGTTTAACTGCTGGTGTTTCTCCTAATATTGATTTCTTAAAGAATACACCATTAAAAACTGATAGAGGTGTTTTAGTAAATGAAGTTTTAGAAACTAACCTTCCAGATATTTATGCATTAGGAGATTGTGCACAGTTTACAAATCCGAAAGAAAAGCACCCCCCTATAGAACAGTTATGGTACACAGGTCGTATGCAAGCAAAGGCTTTAGCTAAGACCATATGTGGCACTCCAACAAAATATGATAGAGGTATTTGGTTCAATTCAGCAAAATTCTTAGACATTGAATATCAAACTTATGGTTTGATGTTTAAAGAGCCATTTGATGATGAAGAAACTTTTTATTGGGAATATGCCAATGGAAAAATAAGTTTTAGAGCTAATTTCTCTAGAGAGGATGGCGCATTAAGAGGTTTTAATTTTTTCGGAATCCGTTTTAAACAAATAGTTGCAGATGATTGGATCAGAAATAAAGTAAATATATCCAAATGCATGAATGATTTAAACAAAGGATTTTTCGATCCGGAATTTTGTAAAAATTATCATCGAGCTATAATAAATAGCTTTAATCAGGAATTCCCTCAACATCTTGTAAAAGTGCCAAAAAAGAAGTTTTTAGTTTTTTAAACCCTTTCACTTAAGATTCAAATCATGAAAATCATCCGTCAAATCGGTTTAATTATATTTCTTACCTGCTTAGCCGTCTTTATAGCTTTACCCTTCTTGGGCAAATATCAATTGACTGAAAAGATTTTTACACAAACAGTTACTGATGCAAATCAACAAACATTACTGAAGCCTGCTTTAAAAAACATGTTTGGTAAAGAATATACTAGTAATAAAAAATTTATTAGTGATTTTAACAAGGCTTTCGATGGTGTAAACGACGAATTTAAAAAGAAGCAAGAATGGGACAAAGTAATTTACACTGATTACACCTTCCCTATTGTCAAAAAAAGCAGTATTGGATTTGTTGCCGACAACCAACAACTGTTATTTTTCATTTGTTTTATCGGAGGCGCACTTGGCGGATTGTTATTTATGATTCCCGCTATGTTTATAGAGCCAATACCTGGAATCAAGCACAATGACATCTTTAAAAAAGGGATAACAAATAGAGGAATTATAGCTTTTGTATTTGCTGCTGGATTGATTGGATTTTACGTTCTATTATATAAAGCACCTGCTTACATTACCAATTGGGTGCTGTTAGTAGATTCGTTAAGTTTAAACCTTAATGGCTCAGAAGCTTCCCAATGGTTTTTATATGGTTTTCTGTATTGTTTAGTGATGACCACTATGGCAACAAGAATGTACATTAAATACCGTCATAACAACTATGAACTAGTGCGTACTACTTCAGTTTTATTTTTCCAAATAGCTTTTGCCTTTTTGATCCCTAATATTATGAGCAAATTGATGCTCCCATCTATGGACTTCAAAAACATGTGGCCATTGGATTATTCCTTTTTCTTCGATTATCATTTAAATGATTTGTTAGCTCATGGCATGCTAGGTTATTGGATGATAGGTTGGGGGATTTTTCTTTTCGTAGTGGGTGTACCTGTAATGGTCTATTTCTTTGGTAAAAGATGGTATTGCAGTTGGGTTTGTGGTTGTGGCGGCTTAGCGGAAACATTGGGAGATCCTTTTCGTCAATTATCTGATAAATCTTTAAAAGCTTGGAAATACGAAAGAGTGATTGTTCATAGCGTATTGGTTTTTGCGATTTTAATGACCATTAGTGTACTCTACACCTATTTTTCAGGATCTCCAAAATTATTAGGAATCGATACTTATACTATCCGTGAAACTTACGCTTTTGCTATTGGCTTTGTATTTGCAGGTGCTATTGGTACAGGGTTTTATCCAGTGATGGGAAATAGAGTGTGGTGTCGCTTCGGATGTCCATTGGCAGCATATTTAGGCATCGTTCAACGTTTCAAATCAAGATTTAGAATTACAACCAATGGTGGTCAATGTATTTCTTGTGGTAATTGCTCTACCTATTGCGAGATGGGTATTGACGTACGAGCCTATGCACAAAAAGGAGAAAACATCATCAGATCATCCTGTGTAGGTTGTGGCATTTGTGCAGCAGTTTGCCCAAGAGGAGTTTTGAAATTAGAAAATTTAGCAGAACAAGGAAGATTTGATGCTTATTTAAGGCCTGAAGAAGCGGATTATTAAATGACGAATAAACAAATTGACAGGAAAATTTATGTAATCATTCCTGCATATAACGAAGAAAAATCTATTGCTAAAGTCATAAATGAGATTCCAAAAAATCTTGTGACCGAAATTATCGTAGGTAACAATAACTCTAAGGATAAAACCGCTAACAACGCAAAGAATGCCGGAGCTACAGTTGTTGAAGCCCCAATTGCTGGTTACGGAAATGCTTGTTTAAAAGGCATTGAATATTTAAAAGATAAAGCTCAAGCTGAAGACATCATTGTTTTTTTGGATGGTGACTATTCTGATTATCCTGAAGAAATAACTAACATCATTGCTCCTATTTGGGCTGATGAGGCAGACTTGGTGATAGGTTCAAGAGCATTGGGGAACAAAGAAAAAGGCGCTATGACTTTACCACAAGAATTTGGAAACTTACTGGCAACCAAATTGATTAAATTGTTTTACAAAGTATCCTTTACAGACTTAGGTCCATTTAGAGCTTTAACATGGGAGAGTTTAAGTGTGATAAACATGCAAGACACCAACTATGGATGGACCGTTGAAATGCAGGTAAAAGCAGCTAAATTACATTTAAGATGCGCTGAAGTACCTGTTAAGTACCGTAAAAGAATTGGTGTGAGCAAGATTTCAGGCACTTTAAAAGGTGTTGTTTTAGCAGGCTATAAAATAATATGGACAATCTTTAAAAATTTATAATTTTGCATTTTGAAATGATCTGGCAAATACTCATATTAATAATCTATACCCTATCGCTTAGTGTCATTTTGATATTTAGTTTGGGTCAAACATATCTCATATTTTCATATTTAAAATCGAAAAGAAAAGAAGATGTAATTCCTGTTTTACCATTAGATGTTCCAAAAGTAACTATACAACTTCCTTTATATAACGAACTATATGTTGTTGAACGTTTAATAAACTCGGTTTGCGAATTAAATTATCTTAAATCAAAGTTAGAAATTCAAGTTTTAGATGATTCGAATGATGATTCTTTAATATTGACTCGCGAAATCATTCATCAAAAACAAACGGAGGGTTTTGATATCGTTCATGTTAAAAGAGATAAAAATATCGGATTCAAGGCTGGTGCATTACAATTTGGATTAGAAAAAGCCAAAGGTGAATTTGTAGCCATTTTCGACGCTGATTTTCTTCCTGAAAAAGACTTTTTACTAAAGCTTATTCCTTACTTCAATTCGTCAGAAATTGGAATGGTACAAAGCCGTTGGGGACATATCAATCAAGATTATTCGTTACTTACAAAAGTACAAGGTTTCGGTTTAGATGGCCATTTTACCATTGAACAAACTGGAAGAAATGAAGCTGGTCTGTTTATGAATTTTAATGGTACAGCTGGCATTTGGCGTAAAGAATGTATTGTTGCAGCTGGAGGTTGGCAACATGACACATTAACCGAAGATTTAGATTTAAGCTATAGAGCTCAACTAAAAGGCTGGAAATTTAAGTATGTAGAAAATGTAATTACACCCGCAGAACTACCAGTAGAATCAAATGCTTTGCGCTCTCAACAACATCGTTGGACAAAAGGGGCCATCGAGACTTCTAAAAAAATGGTAAAAGAAATTTGGAGAGCAGATGTTGGTCTAAAGAAAAAAATATTTGCAACATTACACTTAATGAATTCTTATGTTTTCATTTTCGTATTATTAACCAGCATCTTAAGTGTTCCTGTTCTATTTATTAAAAATCAGTCAGAAATTCCTTTAATTTATTTCCAATTGTTATCTATTTTTCTCCTAGGATTCTTAATAGTCAGTATATTTTATTTAATAGCAAGCATTTCAAAAAAAGAAAGTTTATCAAAGTTTGCTAAGTTATTTCCAATGTTTCTTTCTGTTTCAATGGCTTTAAGTTTCCATAATTCTATTGCCGTTTTAGAAGGATTATTTGGGTTTAAATCCGATTTTATCAGAACTCCAAAATTCAATATCACCAAATTGAAAGATAATTTTAAGAGCAACATATATGTTAAAAGAAGCTTATCAAAATCTTTTTACATTGAATTATTCTTTTGCTTTTATTTCTTCTCAGGATTAATAGCTGCTTTTCATTTTCATGATTTCGGACTATTCCCATTCCATTTAATGCTCTTTACAGGTTTCAGTACTTTGACTTTTTATGCGTTAAAACATAGCTGGAACAGAGTTTAGAATCAATAAAAAACCAATTGGTATGGAGGTGTTAAATGAAATATTTTTTGATATTGAAATTTAAAATCTGGCAACCAATTGTCTGCTATAGAAAAGCCATGTCCCAATTTCTTTAACACCACAAATTCAATATTTTTTAATCCTTTTAAGAAAACTGTTATTGGCTCAATTAAACAGGTACCATCTCTGACACCATTGATAATAATAAAAGGGTCGAGAAAACCATCGAATCTTTCCACATTATATGAAATACCTGGTTTCAATACGGTCTCTTCTATACCATTTCCTTTACATAAAGGCCTTTTCATCTCCAAATCTGGACAAAAACCTAAAGCTATAGTTCCTTGGAATGTGCCTGGATTTGCTTGTGCTGCTATACCATAAACTAAAGTTGCCCCATAAGAATAGCCTACCAAAATAGGTTTTACATGATTTAAAAAATGATATTTCTTTTGGATAAAATCTGATAAATCAATAAAATCTGTCACCAAATCATAACAATCTACATTTTCTTTTGTCAAAATTTGATTGTATGTTTTTGCATCAACACCTAAAACCAGAGCTCCTTGCATGGCCAAAAATTTGGCCATATTGATTACCCCATGTTCCCAACCCCCATCTCCCGAAATGAATAAAACAACTGAAGAGGGCGTTTTGGACTTCTGATAAAGCATTACTTTACCGAATTTACCATGGTAAACAGAATCAACTTTAGTAATAAAAGCCAATGATGATTGGCTTAAAAAAAGTGTAAGCATTAAGCTCAAAAACAAGTTCCTAATCATTTATAGCTATTGTTCTTCAGAGTACCCAAAATAGTCTTTAATATGATTGGATAACTGCCTTCATAATGATGGCCACCAGGTAATCGCATTACTTTAGCTCCATTTGCCGTATAATGTGCGAGATTTATCCCCTCTTCCTCCTCACCGAAAAAACAAACTGGTTTGACATTTTTAGTTTTTTCTAACTCCCCTAACACGTTGTATTCTTCTTTACCGCCAAGACTTAACATGTCGGAAAGATGAATTTCAAAATCTGCAGTTTCCTCTGGCGATAAGCAGTAAACTCCCTTAATATTCTCTCTTAAAGGGTTAGCTAAACGATTGTTGACAAACGGAATAATGCTGGCTCCAAAAGAATAACCTATTAATATAAATGAAGATTTATTCCATTTTTCCATGTAGTAACTCACCACCTTAGCAACCATTGTTGTAGTTTCATTAGGCGATTTTTTATCCCAAAAATACTGTTGAGCATCCAAACCAATTACTGGTATTCCATTTTCTGATAGTTTCTCGGCAAAAGTTTCATCAAAACTAGTCCAACCGCCATCACCCGAAATTACAAATGCCAAAGGCAGATTATTATTCTCTTTTGTAGGCAAAATGGCTAATGGCAAATCCTCATTTAGGAAGTGATTTTCAGCAGCCGAATTCTTATGTTGATTTTGTTCTTCTTTTACTTTTTCAATAAAACTAGGTGTTTTAAGTATCTTTTCAAATGCAAAAACAAATTGAGATGTCCAATTTTTTTCAACAGAAAAGCTATGCCCTAATTTAGATAAAGAGATTAATTCTGTGGAAGGCATTCCTTCCACAAATTTCTTAATTTCTATAATAGAACAAACTTGATCGTTCTCGCCTTGTAATATCACAAAAGGAGCTTTAAGTTTTTTTGAGGGTTCTAAATAAAAAGATTTGTTTTTATTTAGCACACGAGAAATTAAGCCTTCTCCATTACATAATTCTTTATTAATATGTAAATCAGGACAAAATCCTAATGCTATGACACCTTTAAAAGTATTTGCTGGTGCTTGCGCTAACAACCCATAAGCTAATGTCGCACCAGATGATAAACCCACTAAAATTGGTTTAAAGTATTGTTTGCCATGATATTTTTTTTGTAATGCCAAACTTAGGTTCTCAAAATCACTAGCAGGATAATAACATTTAACATTCTTTTTGTTTATCACTTTTAACAAATGTCTAATATCAACTCCTACGACTATGGCGCCTTGTTCGACCAATTTATTTGCCATATGAACAACTTCTAGGTTCCATCCACCATCACCAGATATAAAAATCACAAAAGCTTTCGGATTAATTGAAGGATGATAAACTTTAACTTTCCCAAAGACTCCGTAAGAAATATTATCTATTGTATTACGAGATGCATAACTACTAGAGACTATTAAGAGGATACTAGTAATTAGTAACATTGTTTTTTTCATTGTTTTAGATATGATAAGGTCCAAATAAATGGGAATGTTTTATCCTTAATAAATAGGAATAATGGATTTTAAAGTATCTTAATTCACCTAAAACCGATTGATTATACATGAATAAATCACTTGTCTTATTTATAAACCCATGGGTTAAGCTTAATTATTTTGTACAAAGCTAATGCTTTATTCAACTAAAAGTAGTTAGAAAAATTTGATTGAAATTCTTGTAAACAATTTTTATATTTTATAAGTTAAAATGATAGATTTAAATAAAATTATGGCAATAAATAGAAAATCAACAGCAATTTGGAAGGGCAACGGAACTGCTGGGAAAGGATCATTATCAACTACTAGCGGAGCATTGGAAGCTACGCCATATTCATTTAAAGCTCGTTTCGAAAGTGAAGATGGAAAAGCGGGAACTAACCCCGAAGAGTTAATTGCTGTTGCGCATGCTGGTTGTTATTCAATGGCCTTAAGTTTTGCTTTAGATGAAGCTGGCTATACACCAAAACTATTGAATACCGAAGCTACTGTAAATGTAGATAAAACAGATGCTGGATTTGAAATAAGTGGAATACAACTAGACTTAACGGGAGAAGTTCCAGGTATTTCGGAAGAAGAATTTAAAAAATTAGCCACTGACGCTAAGGAAACCTGCCCAGTATCAAAAGCACTAGCAGCTGTAAAAATAACCTTAAAAGTTACGCTTAAGAAATAATAAATCTAATGATAAAAAAGAAATAGCCCCGATGATTTCGTGGCTATTTCTTTTTGCTTTAGCCAGAGATGGCATCTATAATATCGTATTGAGTGATGATTTCAATCCTTCCCTTCTCATCCTCTACCAAAACTGCAGAATTTTCTTTATTGATCAATCCAGAGATTTTATCTATTGATGCATTTAAATCAACAAAAGGAAAAGATGCTGATTGGATACTCGCTACTTTAGAAGATTTGATAGCAGGATTTTCTAATAAAGCATTTAAAATTTCACTTTCAGTCACTCGACCAACAACCATTCCTTGTTGCATCACCGGTATTTGTGAGATATTTAAAGATTTCATGGTATTGATGGCCTCTAAAACTGTCTTTTCACTATCAATAGTAACCATTTCTTGTGGCTCCCTTTTAGCTAAAATAGATTTTGCTGTCAACTTTTCATCTTGTAAAAATCCTCTCTCACGTAACCAATCGTCATTAAACATTTTCCCCATATAACGCGAGCCATGATCATGAAAAATAATAACTACCACATCATCCTTTTTAAGATGATCCTTTAATTGTAATACCCCAGCAACTGCTGCTCCAGCAGAATTTCCAACAAAAATACCTTCTTTACGAGCAATCTCTCTGGTCATTAAAGCAGCATCTTTATCGGTTACTTTCTCGAAACGATCTATCAAATCAAAATTTACATTCTTCGGCAAAAAGTCTTCGCCAATTCCCTCAGTAATATAGGGATAAATCTCTTTCTCATCAAAAATTCCTGTTTCTTTATATTTCTTAAATACAGAACCGTAAGTATCAATTCCCCAAATTTTAATATTTGGATTCTTCTCTTTTAAGAACTTGCCTGTTCCAGAGATTGTTCCTCCTGTACCCACTCCTACTACTAAATGTGTAATTTTACCTTCCGTTTGTTCCCAAATCTCAGGACCAGTTTGCTCATAATGAGCTTGTGAATTAGACAAATTATCATACTGATTTGGTTTCCAAGAGTTTGGAACTTCTCTTTCTAAACGTGAAGAAACAGAATAGTATGATCTGGGATCTTCTGGTTCTACATCCGTTGGACAAACAATCACCTCGGCACCAAAGGCTTTTAATGCATCTACCTTTTCTTTAGATTGTTTATCCGTAGTGGTAAAAATACATTTGTAACCTTTTATCACTGCCGCGATTGCTAAACCCATACCCGTATTGCCAGAAGTTCCTTCAATAATGGTACCTCCTGGCTTTAATTTACCACTTTTTTCAGCATCTTCAATCATCTTTAAAGCCATACGGTCTTTAATAGAGTTACCAGGGTTGGTAGTTTCTATCTTTGCTAAAACAGTTGCTTCAATATCCTTTGTTAATTTATTAAGTTTCACCAGAGGTGTGTTACCTATCGTTTCTAATATATTGTTATACCACATGGTACAAAGTTAAAGAAATAAGGCAAAAGAGTTTATTTTTATCTTAAAACGAATATGATTTTGAGGTTATTTACGTTACAAAATTATGTTAAGGTTAAGTAGCATATAAATCTTAATTTTCAGAATTAAGATTGGCAATGGAGCTTAATTTTAACATCAACAGTTCGTTAAAAACTGTTAAATTTTGAAATTTTACTACCTAAACTGATTAATTAAATATATTTACAAAAAATCATTTTTCATCCGAAATCAAATTAATGAATTATAAAAAGCTTTTCTTTTTCATCATCGCTTCCTTCCTTTTTTTTTCAAAGGAAGTTAATGCACAAAATAAAATTATCCCATTAAATACCATTTTAGAAGAAAAATCTAAGTTGTTGCAGCAACACCCTTACGAGAAAGTTTATTTACAATTTGATAAACCTTATTACGCAGTTGGAGATACGATTTGGTTTAAAAGTTATATCACTACCATCCAACACGTCCCTTCTCCCTTAAGTAAAATTGTATATGTTGAATTAATTAACTCAAAAGATTCACTTATTTCTTCCTTAAAACTTCCCGTTGTCAATAGTATATCTGCAGGAAGTATCCCTTTAAATTATCCGGATTTTAAAGAGGGAAATTATCATATTAGGGCTTTTACACTTTGGATGTTAAATGATAACCAAAATTATTTTTTTGAAAAAAATATTTATGTTGGAAATACGATTGATAAGCAATTAAACACTTATTTAGATTTAAATGGGACCATCACTGATAAAGATTTCAAGGTAAATAGCACCTTAACTTTTAAAGATGATAGGCTTAAACCTTTTAGTGATAAAAAAGTAAATTGGGAAGTAATAACTGATGACGAAAGAGTAGCTAGAGGAAAAGAAACTACGGATGCTAATGGGAAAATTAAAATAGATTTTTCAACATCACAAAAATTTGATCTAAACCGAGGAAAACTATTTACCGAACTAGACGCAGGGAATGATAGAATTTTAAAATCATCATTCCTTTTAAAAGGTCTAATACTTGAAAATGATATTCAATTCTTTCCAGAAGGGGGTAATTTAATAGCTGGAATTGAAAGTAAAGTTGCATTTAAAGCAATTAACTCAAAAGGCTTAGGAGTAAGTGTGAGCGGGATAATAGTTGATGAAAGTGGCGCTAAGGTGGCTGATTTTAAAGATCAACACTTGGGTATGGGGAAATTGTCTTTTACTCCTGAAGCTGGAAAACAATATAGTGCAAAAGCAACTTTTGCCAATGGGAAAACTAAAATATTCCAACTGCCAAAAATCAATAATTCTGGGATCACCTTAACTGCCGTCCATACTGGGAGTGATATTTTTTTAAGAATTTTAACTAATAAAGATTATCTAGATAAAAACCCTGAACAAAATTTTTATTTAGTGATCCAAAATGGAGGAACTGTTTATTATGCTGCTAAAGGAGCCTTAAATAGTTTAATCTACAGTGCTAAAATACCAGAAGATAAATTTCCATCTGGTATTTCACAAATTACTTTATTAGCAGAAACTGGCTTGCCTATAGGTGACAGATTAATTTTCATTCAAAGACCAGACGATATGAAAATTAATGTAAAAACAGATTTACCTACTTATAAAGCCAGGCAAAAAGTCAAATTAGACATCAATACATCTAATGGTTTAGATATGACCGAAGGGAATTATTCAATAGCTGTTATAGATGATAACAGGGTCCCTATAGATGAAAATAATGATCTTAATATATACAGTAGCACACTTTTAACTGCTGATTTAGTGGGGTATATTGAACAACCTAATTATTATTTTTATCAAGTTAATGATCAAAAAAAATCAGACCTAGATGTATTAATGATGACTCAAGGTTATCACCGATATGAATATAAAGATTTAGTTGGCGGTACAATTTCTGCGGTTAAGATTTTACCAGAACAAGGAATCTCTATCAGTGGAACGATAAGAAAAAGTAATGGAATGCCTCTCGAAAAGGGTAATATTTTGTTTCAAATTCCTGATAAGCACTTTAACGCTACTGCAATTACTGACCAAAATGGCCGTTTTAAATTTGAAAATCTAATTTTTAAAGACTCTTCTAACGTAGTCATAAATGCTAGAAATAACATCAATTCTAAAGATTTAAGAATCCAAATTGATGGCGAAGTTTATCCTGCAATTTATCCTAATGTCAATGTACCAGATGAAATTCTTAATCTAGACAGTGCATTAAGTACTTATTTAAAAAGTAGTAAAATAGAACATAATAGTGCTTTCTATCTTCAGGAAGTGATCGTTAAAGCTACTGCTCCTAAAAAGATAAGTCATCAAGATTATAGTGCTTTAACTGGCTTAAATATGCTTGCTGATAAAGAAGTTTCTGGCGAACAATTATCGGGTTGTAGAGTATTAACAGATTGCTTAAGTGGCTTTGGTTTAACCTTTAATGATCAAAAACTTTATTTATCAAGAACTTATAACCAAGGCTTAAAAGTTCCTATAGCTATTTATGTAGGCGAAAATCAAGTTGACCCTCCATACCTTAGCACTTTAATTACTCAAGATATCGAATCTATTGAAGTATTTAATAATGATGGGGTGAGCGGAATAAATAGAAGAGATGGAACAAGCGGTGTTTTGGTCGTAAATATGAAAGTACCTCCTAAAGGAATGTCAATGTCTAAAGCTCAATTAAAAGATTTATTTCCTCCTACCAATGTACTCACTTTTAAACCTAAAGGTTATGCAGTTGAAAGGCAATTTTATACTCCAAAATATAGTGGCCCAAGAAACACTTTGCAACGAGCAGACATTAGATCAACTATTTATTGGAATCCAGAAGTGGTCACTGATAAAACTGGTAAAGCTGCTTTAGAATTCTTTAACAGTGACAATATAGGCACTTATAGAGTAACTATTGAAGGGATAGACAAAAACGGAAATATTGGGCGTACTGTTTACAAGTATAAAGTAAATTAAAAAGCTTAGGGCATTTTTATGGATTTAGAATAAAACTTTGTTTACTCTTAAAAGGCACAAAGCATTAACCATAAAAAGCTAACTTCTGAAATCAACTATTCGGCAAAAAAGAGTTAATTATTAAAAAAAATCGATTAGCAAAGTCTTCCAGGCTTCTTCAACTTTTCCTTGTATTAAAAATTCAGCTGCTTTTAGATGTAATTGAGTTGATCTAGTTTTAGCATCGCCAATGGTAGCATCTAATAAATCCTTAATTTCTGGCTCAAGCTCAAACAGCTTAACCTCATCTTCATCGGGTAGTTTTTCAACATTTCCTAATTGTCCTAAATGGTTCCCGGTAAGAATATTGGAATTTCTAATGTCTTCATGTAATGCATCTACACCAATACCTAATTTAGCTAAGGGTTTTGCAACTTCAAACAAGCTTTCTGCCGTAACGCGGCTGTACCAGTTTCCACCTAACCTAGCCACAAAATCCATTTTAAATGGATCTATTTTTCCATGATCGTCTAAAATAGACTCCTGTAAATGAATCACTTTTACTTCTGCAATTACCAAATTTCCAGCACCTCCTTCTTTTCCTAAAGCAATCACATCGTTCACCACGCACTCAAATTGTACGGGTGCTTCTTTTACTCTTGGTGGTTTTATTGTTTCTGAATTTATCGGCGTAAAGCCTGATTTATAAAATTCATTTATCCCTTTTGGATACTCTGTACTTGCGAGCGACATTTGTTCGACCATATTGTAGTTCACCATATTGATCACGACTTCTGGGACTTCTAAAACATTCTCTAAAGTATGTTTTGTAGTATTGTCTCGTCCTCTTCGCGAAGGTGAAAAGACACAAATCGGAGGGTTAGCCCCCATCATGTTGAAATAGCTAAAAGGACTTAGATTTACATTCCCTTCTTTATCTACGGTTGAGGCAAAACAAATGGGCCTTGGCGCAATTGCAGAACTTAATAATTGATAAATTTCTGGCTTGGTTAAATCGGATACTTTAAGCGATAACATTGACATTTTTTTTGTTTGATAAAATAGAGAAATCTGAATCTTCTCGAATTACAAAGTTACTTAATCTGCCTAATCCCGAAATCTCCATTTTAATTTCATCTCCATCATTTAACCATTGCGTTTGATAGTTAGGATCGTTAAGCAATCCTGTTCCATTCAATTCTAAAAAACATCCTGTACCTACCGTTCCAGAGCCAATGACATCACCCGGTAAAACATCTGTACCATAAGCACAACGTTCAATAATTTCGGCAAAAGTCCAATCCATACTTTCCATATTTCCACTCGAAACCAATCGACCGTTTACCCAACATTTCATATCTAAAGCGTAAGATTTACCTATATGGTCTTCTTTAGTAGGAACTTCAAATGTTGCTAATTCATCAGGTGTAACCAACCACGGACCAATTACTGTAGAGAAATCCTTTCCTTTAGCAGGTCCTAAGTTGAGCTTCATTTCTTCCATTTGTAAAGTTCTAGCGCTCATGTCATTCATAATCATAAAGCCAGCGATATAATCATCAGCTTCTACTGCTTTGATATTTCTCCCTTTCTTATTGAGAACAACCGCAACTTCTAACTCAAAATCTAATTTCTCGAAATGATCAGGCATACATTTAATTTCCCCCGCACCTTGAACAGCATTATGATTTCCAAAATAAAAAATTGGATATTGGTCGAACTCTGGAATCATCTGTGCTCCCCTATTTCTTCTGGCTGTTTCCACATGCTGTCTAAAGGCATAAGCATCTCGTAAAGAGGTTGGGTGTGGAACAGGAGCCAATAATTCAAAAAATAATTCTTCTTTCCCTTCTGCGTTCCCTGATTTTAAATCCTTGTAAACACGATGCGCAGCTTCCATCAAAGCGTCGCCTCCCCATAAAAAATCATTCATGTTGTCCGGAATCACATGATTCAACGAATTTAGATTATAAATATGTCCGTTAAAAAAAACACCTAAATGTTCTCTCTCTTCGGTTTTATAGGATACCAGCTTCATATGACTTTTATTAAGAGTTAAAGAAATATTTGTATTAATTACAATTGGTTTGCACTGTGGTTTTCAAAAATAACAATTGATTTATAAAAGACAATTGTTTATTTATATTTATGATTCCCGAACTCAAATTTGTATATTCGCAATGAACCAAAAAATTAAATCATTGCAAAACTTACAGCATCTTAGATTAATTTCTTCGGGAGTACTTGCTAAATTCCGCTCTGCAATGGTGGCAAAAATTGTTTTTGCGCAATATTCCACCTAATCCTTACATTGATAACATTCGTTATCAATTGATTACAACCTTTTTCTAATTAAATCGTTAATCTTTAAAACCGATTTATCATGCCATTTTATTATAAACTAGGAGTAACTCCTCCTAAAAGACATACTCAATTTCGCAAACCCGACGGAACGCTTTACGCCGAAGAGCTCGTATCAACCGAAGGTTTTTCTAGTAATTACTCACTGGTATATCATTGTTATGCTCCTACTATAGTGAAAGAGTTGGGCGAGCCTTATTCTGTTGAACCTAAAATTGCCCGAGAAAAGCATTTAAAACATACCAGTTTAATTGGTTTTAAAATTAAGCCTGAGGACGATTACCTGAAAAGTAGAAAGCCTGTTTTGGTGAATAGCGATCTTCATATTTCTTTGGCTGCGCCGAGAAAATCTATGACGGATTATTTCTATAAAAACACCATGGCTGATGAAATGATTTTCATCCATGAAGGCTCTGGCGTTTTAAAAACGGGTTATGGAAACATCAACTTTGAATATGGAGATTATTTGATTGTGCCTAGAGGAGTGATTTACCAAATTCATTTTAACGATGAGAAAAACAGATTGTTTATTGTAGAGAGCTTTAGTCCGATTAAAGCGCCAAAGCGTTACAGAAATGAAAATGGTCAGCTTTTAGAGCATTCTCCTTATTGTGAAAGAGATATTAAAACGCCAGAAAATCTAGAAACACATGATCAAAAAGGAGATTTTAAAATCCTGATTAAAAAGCAAGGATTAATTTACCCATATACCTATGGCACTCACCCATTTGATTTTGTAGGTTGGGATGGCTTCCATTATCCATGGGGGTTTTCTATTCATAATTTTGAACCGATAACAGGCCGCTTACATCAACCACCTCCGGTGCATCAAACCTTTGAGGCGCACAATTTTGTGGTTTGCTCATTTGTTCCAAGGAAATACGATTATCATCCATTATCTATTCCAGCACCTTATAATCACTCCAATGTAGACTCTGATGAGGTTTTATATTATGTTGATGGTGATTTTATGAGCCGTAAATCAGTAGAAAAAGGACAAATCACCTTACACCCTGGCGGAATTCCTCATGGACCACACCCAGGAACGGTAGAAAAATCTATCGGTAAAGAAAGTACAGAAGAATTAGCGGTAATGATTGATCCCTTCCGTCCGTTAATGCTAACAGAAGATGCTTTG
>JACMOI010000081.1 GCA_014378105.1 Pseudopedobacter sp. | reverse complement strand
CACTCATCCAAACTGGGAAATGTCGCATTAAGTATTCGATATCTTCTTTTTGATTTTCCTCTTTATTTCCGATAATCAAATCGGGTTGCAACTCCATAATTTTTTTAAGATTCAATTTTTTCGTTCCTCCTATTTTAGTAGAACTTTTAAATTTATCTTTGGGATGAATGCAAAATTTAGTGATACCTACAATTTCTTCGTCCAAACCCAAATCAAATAATAATTCGGTTTGTGAAGGAACCAAAGAGATAATCCTTTTAGGTGGAAAATTGATAGTGATGTTTCTACGTAATTGATCGGTAAACACTCTTGTTTGCATATACAAATTAAATGATTTGAAATTTAATGAATCTAGAAAGACCCATCAAATTTAATTTAATCTATCTGATTTTATCAGTGCTATTACTGATTGGCACTCTGGTTTTAGGTTATTTTTTGGTTGATAGGAGCAATATCAAGTTGTTATGGACTTGTCTAGGGTTGATGTTTATCGCTTACTTTATTATTCTTAAAAAGTATAATACGGCGGAATTCACTAAGTTCAACAGCTATCTATCCGTCATTTCCCGATTAGTTTTACTATTTAGTTTCCCGATTTTAAGTGATGATATTTATCGTTTTATTTGGGACGGAAGTTTGATTTTACATGGGATTAATCCTTTCGGCTTTACCCCAAAAGAATTAATAAACATGAATTTTACTTGGCTTAACCCTGTTCTGTTTCAAAAGATGAATTCGCCAGAATATTATTCAGTTTATCCACCTATCAATCAATTGGCTTTTTTATTTATTGCAATTCCAGGAAAAGGTAATCTAATCGCTTCAGCAACCGTTCTTAGGTTATTCATTCTAGCTTTTGACTTGGGTAACATTTACCTTATTAAAAAACTACTCATCCATTTTAAAAAGAATGAGAATCTAGTATTTCTATATGCTTTAAATCCTTTGGTAATTATTGAATTTACCGGAAATCTTCACTTCGAAGCGGCAATGATTTTTTTCACCTTATTAGCTATTTGGCTTTTATTAAAGGATAAATGGAGATCTTCAGCAGTAGCATTAGGTTTAGCAATATGTTCTAAACTTTTGCCAGTAGTTTTTCTTCCATTTTTTATCAGATACATTGGGTGGAGAAAGACAATTTATGCTGGCATCATTTGTAGCTTTACCACAATCATTCTCTTCCTTCCATTCATTTATAATTTAGAATTGGCTCAGCATTTTGTAGAAAGTATTCAGCTTTATTACGGAAAATTCGAGTTTAATGGTAGCATTTATCAAATATTAAAAGCCATTGGTTGGGAAAGATTACACTATAATCCAATTGCGTATACCAGTAAAATATTATTAGGATTAACCTTAGTTGGATTCTTAATTACTTATTTTAAAAGTAGGAACATTTTTGAAGGTATATTTTGGCTGATGTTTGTTTATACCATTTTTGGTGCTATTGTTCATCCATGGTATATCCTGATTTTAGTAGCCCTGAGTCCGTTTGTAAAATGGCGGTTTGGTATTATTTGGTCTGTGTTGATTTGTTTGAGTTATTATACTTATCGAGTTTTCCCTTATCAAGAAAGTCTGACCATAATTTGGGTAGAATATGGATTGTTGGGATTATATATCTTTTACGAACTACTAATAAAAAATTATTTAAAAAAAATCCTCAAACCATTTAAGATTTGAGGATTTAAATACCATCATTATCTGCTACCAGAAGACGGAATAAAGTGCCACTAATATTCCCACTATTAATACTGCACCAACCGTAAAACCTGCATTTGGTTTAAACATGCTGGAATCAATTTCTAATCCTTTAGGGTTAGTTTCTCCTCTCTTGTATTTGCTTACACTTATAAAAAACATCCCAATAATAGAAAACAAGAAGACGATGCTCATTCTATCCATAAATGGAATTTCGTACAATCCTGAGCTTGGATTTATTGAGGCAAGATTAAATTGATATAACCAATGAAGATCTGTCCATTCTGGTAAAAATTTAAGAACTACGGATAAAGCAAAACCACCAATAGTGGCAAATAGAGCTGCAGAAGAAGTGGTACGCTTCCAAAAGAATCCTAAAATAAACATGGCAAAGATACCTGGAGAAACAAAGCCTGTATACTCTTGAATGAATTTTAACCCACCCTTATCTATACCCAAAAAAGGCGAAATAATTACCGCCAATAACATGGCTACCACCACAGTAATTTTACCTGTTATGACTAAATTCTTTTCAGAAGCATCCTTTTTAAATACTTTCTTATAAACATCTAGCGTAAAAATGGTCGCAATACTATTTGCTTTACCCGCTAATGATGCCACAACAGCAGCCGTCAGGGCAGCAAAAGAAAGCCCCTTTAAGCCACTGGGTAATAGATTTAATAAAACCGGATAAGCTCTATCAACCTTTAATTCGCTCCCAATACCAATTTGGCTGGTGATGCTAAAAACTTCTTCTTTGTATAATAAGAATGCTGCGATGCCAGGCAATACCACAATTAAAGGCATAAATAATTTTAAAACTGCAGCAAATAAAAGTCCTGCTCTAGCCGTAGGTAAATCTGCTCCTAAAGCTCTTTGAGTGATATATTGATTACATCCCCAATAGCTCAAGTTTGCGATCCACATACCACCTAATAGCACTGCTAAGCCTGGTAATTCTATATAATTTGGATTATCTTTTTTGAAGATCATATGAAAGTGATCGCCAGCATTAGATGTTAAAATGGAGAACCCTTCAATAACACCAGATTTACCGTAATGATCTGCCACTAAGTTTAATGCTAAGTAAGTTGTTGCTAATCCTCCTAAAATTAAAAAGAACACTTGTATCACATCTGTATAGCCAATTACTTTCATACCTCCTAATGTGATAATAATTGCAAAAGCTGCCATTCCTAATATACATATGGTAAAATTAATCCCTGAAATACTGCTTACGGCTACTGCCCCTAAAAATAGGATAGAAGTTAAGTTAACCACAACGTATAATAATAACCAGAAAACGGCCATGATCATGGCCACAGTTTCGTTGTAACGCTGACTTAAGAATTGAGGCATGGTAAATATCTTATTCTTGAGATAAACGGGAATAAAAAATACTGCAACAATAAGTAACGTAGCTGCAGCCATCCATTCGTAACTGGCAATCGCTAAGCCTAATTGAAAGCCAGAACCACTCATGCCGATAAACTGCTCAGCAGAAATGTTAGAGGCAATTAATGACGCCCCAATTGCCCACCAGGTTAAAGATCCTTCCGCCAGAAAGTAATCTTTAGAGTCGCTCTTAGCACTTTTCTTTTTGTTGTAGATCCAGAAGCCATAGCCTGCCACGATGACGAAATAAACGAGGAATACGACATAGTCCGCCGTTGATAATGATTCATTTTTCATTAAACTTTAAGTATTTAGGTTACTATTTAAATTGGCTGTTTAATATGGTTTATGCTATTAAACTATATGCAAGATAACTTACCAAAACTTAATTCCATAATTCCTTTTCAATAAAAGTGTATTTTCTACAATAAGTAAGAAGTCCTTATCTTTCTCATTAATCATAAGATAAAAATATTAAATCTTAGTTGCCCTATACATGATAATGTTATCATAATGGTGGATAATATTCTTAATCGAAGCTTTTAAAAACCAAAATAAAACAATAACTACTAAGCCTGTCTTTTATGGTATAAATTAAAATCTTAGGCTAAACCGCATCTGACAAAGAGGTGAAAGTAAAATCTCTGATTTTTAATGGCGGTAATAAATAATTGATATTAGATTCCCCGCTTACGGTACGTTCTGAAATTCCCATATCTTCCAAATTATTTAGCATGATAATAGGACTTTCGTTGAATCTGAAATTCTTTACAGGGAATTTAATTTCTCCATTTTCAATATAAAAAGTACCATCACGGGTTAAACCAGTTAATAATAAAGTTTGAGGATCAACTTGTCTGATATACCATAGTCTGGTTACCAAAATCCCTTTTTCGGTTTCTTTAATTAACTGTTCTAAAGTTTTAGTTCCTCCTTGCATAATTGCTCCATCCGGTTGCGAAATAGCTTTTATGCCTGTTTTTTGAGCCCAATACCTAGAACTATATAAGTTCTTCACTACTCCTTTTTCTATCCAGCTTATTTTCTCTTGTGGACGTCCATCACTACTCCACGTACTGGTAGGTAATTCCAAATTGTAAGGATCAGAGTAAATATTTACCTTTTCGTCCATCATTTGTTCTCCAACTTTTGTTTTACCACCTGGCTTACTCATAAAACTTCTGCCTTCATCAGCTTGTCTAGCATCCAATGATCCAAAAATATTCTCCAACATCACAGCAACAGCTGTTGGCTCTAAAATTACCGTGTACTTTCCTGGTTCAATGGCTTTTGCGGTCGCCGACATACTTGCCTTTTTTGCAGCAATAGTCGTGTCTTTTTGAGTATTTAGTTTGGAAAAATCATTATATCCCCTAGTTGCATAGCCTGACCCTTTGCCGTCGTTTGTACGCATAGTGATATTAAAAGCTACGTTTGTTGATTTGTTATAAGCAAACAAACCTTTACTGTTCATCATAGCGGCATAACCTGCACTATCTTCTAAAAAACCTGCTGCATTTAAATTATTGTCCTTTGAGACTTTTAAGCTTTGCGCTACTGCGTCTGCTCTTTCTTTTGGAGTAACTGCTGCTGTAGCTTCTGAAAACGTTGGCGTATTTGGACCATATGTTTGAGGACCTAAAAAAGGCATATACTCTGGGTTCTCAGGGGCTAATTGCGCTAATTCTTCAGACCTTTTGACTACTTTTTTTAAGGATTCATCATCAAATTCATTAATAGTAGCTACCCCTAATTTTTTACCAAATGCTGATGAAACCACCAATGTTGATTGGCTTACACCACCACTTGTTGAAACTGAATTACGGGCGTAACGAATATTCCCGCTATCGCCTCCATTAAGGTTCACCTCGCATTCATCTGCTTTTGAATAGCTGAGCACTTTACTTAATAACGCTCTAGCCTCTTCTTTATTTAATATTGCCATTTTTTTTGAGTTTAAAGTTGAGCGTTAAAAGTTTAAAGTCAGTTTAGAAGTATTTACTTTAGACTTTAAACTTTCAACTTTTATTTATCAGATTTTCCTTGCTGTATTGATCACATTTACTCCATTGAATCTGGTGGTTGAAGAACCATGAGAAACTGCACTTGATTGGCCTGGCTGACCTTTTCCATCAAAGAAAGAGCCTCCTAAACGGTAATCATTAGCATCACAAATTGCTCCGCATGAATTCCAAAATTCTTGAGTATTGGATTGATAAGCTACATCCTTAAGCATTCCAACAATTTTCCCTTCCTTAATTTCGTAATATAATTGTCCGCCAAATTGGAAATTATAACGTTGTTGATCGATTGAAAAAGAACCATCCCCGATAATGTAAATTCCTTTTTCTATATTCTTAATCATCTCATCAACAGACAATGGAGTTTTTCCTGGCTGCAAAGAAATATTTGCCATCCGTTGAAATTGAACACTACTCCAATTATCTGCATAGCAACATCCTTGAGAAGCTTTTAAACCTAAAATATGAGCCTGATCTCTAATCGCCTGATAATTCACTAAAATACCATCCTTAATCACATCCCACTCTCCACATTTCACACCTTCATCGTCATAACCAACAGCGCCTAATGAACCAATTTGAGTTTTATCTGCTTTGATGTTGACCAATTTATTTCCGTAGTTGAATTTTTTAGATTCCCATTTATCTAAAGTTAAGAAACTGGTACCCGCATAATTGGCTTCGTAACCTAAAACACGATCTAATTCTGTAGGGTGTCCACATGATTCATGGATAGTTAACCATAAATGAGATGGATCTAATACCAAATCATATTTTCCAGGTTCTACGGATTTCGCTTTTAATTTATCGCCAGCTTGAACGGCTGCCTGCTTGGCATCTTCTAGCATATCATACCTGTCTTTATACAAAGTACCAGCTGCAGTATGAATTTTATGTTCAGGCTTTGCTTCTAAATACTCATAGCCAATTCCCGTTGGTGCGCTCAAAGCATTTCTAGTTTCGAATTTCCCAGTTTCTTTATTGATTTTAGTAATAAAGAAAGTCGGCCAGATACGATGAATATCCTGATCGATATACGAACCATCAGTAGAAGCAAAATACTTTTGTTCATTCACCAAAAATAGGATGGAATTCACATAATCTGCTCCGCCTTTCATGGCTGCATCATTTACGGATAATAAAAGATCTACCTTTTCCTTTACCGGAACTTCAAATGCATTTTTTTCAATAGGTGCTTTCCAGCTAACTTCTCCAAAACCTTTTTGTGGAGCCAGTTGCACTGGTTCTGTCAGCAGTCTTGAATTTTCTTTTGCTATCGCCACTGCTAATGCAGCAGCTTTGGCAATACTGTCATTATCTGTTTTATCAGTAGCGGCAAAGCCCCAACTTCCATTCGCAATTACTCTTATACCTACTCCGTAAGATTCGGTATTCACAATATTTTGCACTTTATCCTCTCTAGTGACGACAAATTGATTCAGATATCTACCGATCCTTACATCAGTGTAAGTTGCACCCTTTCCTCTAGCGGCATTTAATGCTACATCTGCAATCAGCTTTTTGGCTGCCGGATCAACATATTCTAAAGCTGCTTCTGGGGAGATTTCATTTCCCCAGACCGGTATCGCGGGCATCATTGCAGCTGCTGCTCCTACACCCGTTAAATAAATAAAGTTTCTACGTTTCAAAATGATAAGATTTAGAGGGTTTTGATTCATAAAAATATTAAAAAATCATGATAGAATTAAAAAATTTAACCTACTCATTTCAAAAGATTGTTATTTAAATCTCAAATGGTTTTAAAATAATCTTAGAATACGTTTAGAAAGTTATTTTTGCAACAATGAGCATCAAAAATAGAGGGATTATTATTTTTACCTTAGGCGTTTTATCTGCCTTAGGTCCTTTCAGCATCGATATGTATTTACCTGCATTTCCTGCTATTGCTAAAGATTTAGGAACTTCTATCTCACAGATTCAACTTTCCCTAACCAGTTATTTTATTGGAATTTCTTTAGGTCAGTTGATTTATGGCCCTATTATCGATCGGTTTGGGCGACTGGTTCCTTTATTTACAGGATTAGCAATTTATTTCCTCACGTGTATCGCTTGTATGTTTGCTCAATCAGCAGATGCCCTTATCTTACTCCGCTTTGCACAAGCTTTAGGCAGTTGTACTGGAATGGTAGTGGGCAGAGCGATGGTTCGTGATATATTTCCAGTAAATGAAAATGCTAAAATATTTTCCTTACTAATTTTAGTGATTGGTGTTTCACCCATACTAGCTCCAACTTTAGGAGGTTATGTGAGTGTCAATTTTGGCTGGAGAAACATTTTCCTATTCTTAACCTTTTTGTGTGCATTCACTATTTTCCTTTGTTACCGCTATTTACCTGAAAGTAAACCTGCTGACAGCTCCATGTCCCTAAAACCAAAAGCGGTATTAGGCGATTTTTGGGCAGTAATGATACAACCACAATTTCTGTTTTATGCCTTAGCAGGAGGATTAGCCTCCGCAGGAATGTTTGCTTATATTTCAGGATCTCCTTTTGTATTTATTGATTTATTTAGGGTTTCTGAAGCTCATTTTGGATGGTTTTTTGCCTTTAATGCAACCGGACTAATTATAGCAAGTCAGTTCAATAGCCTATGGTTGAACAAAAAAAGTAGTGAATCAATTATTGTGAGGGTAAGCACCATTCAACTGATTACAGCTATTGCGATGTTTATTTTAACCTTTTTTGGGCAGATAGGAATGGTTGGAACCGTTGCTTTACTTTATATTTATTTGGCCATGCAAGGTTTTCTGTTTCCTAATTGTTCGGCATTGGCTATGGCGCCATTTTCAAAAAAAGCCGGAATTGCTTCTGCCCTTTTGGGCTGTATTCAAATGCTATTTAGTGCATTGGCATCTGGTGCTGTGAGTTTATTGTTTGACAATACCGCAGTTCCTATGACGGCAGTGATTGCTTTTTGTGCTATTGCTAGCTTTACCTTAATTCTTGTTGGAAGAAGGTTCATTGGCAAAAGAGCAAATGAAGAATTAAGTGTGGCTTAATATTTTGTTTTTTGCTAGACAGAGTGAGAATCACAGATTCTTTTTTATTAATAAGTTCGGGTTGCCCTGCGGAACAACCCAAACATCTGATTTATTTACTCAGCAACCGCCTTTGCGGGGGACACGTTTAAAAATTACTTTACTATCTCGTTCTACATATTCGGCCGATACTATTGGATAGGTATACTTGGGCGCATGCGATACGCTATGGCTTTTTATCATTATTTTGTCGTTAATTTTCAGGCTATGCAATTGCTCCAATTGAGACTTTTCCGGCTCAAATTTTAAAATGTAATCGTCACCATTCATCCTGACCATCACTCCGAAACCTAATCTTGAGCCTAGCGGAAGAGAAATAGAGGTTACGACTCCCTCCATATAGGTGTAATCTTTAATGTGCTTCCTTATTTTAGCTTCAGCGGCATACACTTTTTTACCTGCTGGAGACGCTTCCCATTTTTTGTATATTATACCATCAGGGCTAGCCTCCCATTTTTCCCTTTCGGCTTTCCTTTCATTAGCGGAAAGTGTTTTAGTGATTGGCTTTTTAAGATTTTCATTTTTGATTTCGCGATTCGCAAATACCAGTCCGCTTACCACAACCAGCGGTAAGATCAGCGCATAAATAACTTTTTTCATATTTGTGTAAGTTTAATTATTACAATATCCATATCCTGATAAATCAGATCCTTTTTTTAGTGCTACAAAAATACTTTGATGTTTTTCAGATTGAACCATTTAGATTGTAAATAAAAATGTAAACTTTGTAAATAAAATATTGACGCTATGGATGTTAGCCTAAATCTACTTTCAGGGAAACGCAAATACCTTTTGGGATTCATTGTGCTTTTATCTATTACTGTAATCTGTGCAGCTTTCAGTATGATTGGCAGTGACGATTTTGACATGGCTAGAAGAGAGGTTGTGCTTCGCAGGATTGGACATGAACTACTCTTACAATCGAGAGACAGTACATCAAGAGTGCTTCCGATAAAAAAGATCTCGGAAAATGAATACCAAATCAGTTTTGAGCATGAACTTACTTTTGAACCTTCCTCCTTGGTAGGTATTACCAGCCGTTTGCTGGCCAAAGACCCGCTGGCAACTGATTATGTGGTTAATGTGCTGAACTGTAGCAACGCTAGTGTAGTCTATGGATACGCGATTTCCAAAAACAAAAAAGATGATATTGTATCATGTATAGGAAGAAAACAAACAAGCGCATGTTATAAGGTCAATATTAAATTTAAACAGACTGGTATATCCATAGTAAAGAGCGGATATCTTTTGGGCAGCCTACCGATTTTAGCCTTTATTGGTTTTATATTTTTTAGAGTTGCTAAGCCACCAAAAGCTTTATCTCAAAGTCAGGATAACGACCTATTTACTTTGGGTGCGGTGTCATTTGATGCGAGGAATCGGAAGCTGATCATCAATGGAAAAACAATTGAACTTACTGGAACTGAATCTCGTTTACTGCTCATTTTCGCACAATCTCCCAATGAAACCATCGAGCGGAGGCGGCTACAAAAAGAGATATGGGAAGATGAAGGTGTTATTGTGGGCCGCAGTCTGGATATGTTCATATCAAAACTCAGAAAAAAACTGGAATTGGATCCCAAAATTAACATTGTTGTCATACGAGGCAAGGGATATAAGCTTGATTTAGGAAGTCCTATTTTTTCTTAATTTATCTTGAACGGAGTTGTGATTTTAATGTTGAGATTTTAGTAATCCTTTGGAATACTGACACTAATATGGGAACTAGATAATTACTCAATTAACTCCTGTTAACATGCCGGGCACAAATCCAATTTCGACTTCATAATATTCTGTTAAAGAATCTATTAGAATATTAATTTCATTAATAAAATCTTCACCCGAGTATCTTCCATCGGCTGTTCTGCAACCGTAGATAAAACTTTGGGGCTTGTGTATTTCGTATTTAGCTGTTTCGAGATAAACGTTGCCCAGTCTTGTATAAAAGAATGGATTACCCCATTCTTTTAGTCGGTCAATACTTAAATGCTCTAATTCTTCTGTAATGAATTTGGGGAACTTCTTTCTAAGAGCTACAGGAAAATATGGATGGTTGATTCTTTTCTGAAGCCTATCTAAGTATAATTTTGTAGGATAATCAAAAAACAATGATAAAGTGGGCTCTTTTAATATATAATCATTTAGAAGCTTAGCATAGTGTTTAGTAAAGTACTGCCCGCTATAATGGTTATTACCTTTGTATTTAAGAAGTTCGAACTTAAATTCTGACACTACTACCAGAAATTGTTTTACAGCACCCTGTTCTTCTGTTTTATAGGTCTTATCTAAATCCAGCCGTCTATAAATATGAGCAGCAAATAACAAGGTCATTATTGAGACAACAAGAGAAGTGTAAGCAATAAAATCTGATATCTTATTTTGAGATTTTACACCTGCTAAATAACCTAAAAACCCAATCATTATAGAAACAGAGATTAGAGTAATAATTTCAGTCTTTCCTGCTTTTTTCTTCATTTAGCCTTTTTAACAAAATATCTACAATTTTAGTTGCATTTAAACCAAACTCACATCTAAATTATTATTTCAATATCCAAAAATCCTTTTTCTTCGTAATAATTAACCATTCCAATTAGTTTTCGCGTTAACGATTGAAGCGGCATCCTTTATCCCCTTTTTCAGAGCATAAAGATACAGTGGAAAGCGTGTCCCGATAGCTATCTGGAAAACGTACTCCTTATTTATCCAATCCTTCTCCCTGTATTAATCACATTTACACCATCGAAACGACTAGTTGACGAACCATGTGAAACGGCACTTACCTGACTAGGCTGCCCTTTACCATCACGGAAAGTACCTCCTAAACGGAAATCTTTTTCATCGCAACGTTGTACGCATGAATTCCAGAATTCTTGCGTATTGGCTTGGTAAGATGCATCTTTTAACATGCCCACTAGCTCGCCGTCTTTAATTTCATAAGCCAGTTGCGCACTAAACTGGAAGTTGTAACGCTGTTGATCGATGGAATAAGAATTGCGACCGAACATATAAATGCCTTTTTTTACGCCTTTCACCATCTCGGCAGCAGTCATTGGTTTTGTTCCTGCTTTTAAAGAAACATTGGGCATTCTTTGAAACTGAACGCTATCCCAGCTATCGGCATAGCAGCAGCCTTGTGAGGCTTTTAAACCCAAAATGTGCGCCTGATCTCTAATGGTTTGGTAATTCACCAAAATTCCGTCTTTGATTAAATCCCACTGACCACATTTTACCCCTTCATCATCATAACCTACCGCACCTAAAGAACCAGGTTGTAATTTATCGGCAACAATGTTCACTTCGCTACTTCCGAAATTGAATTTCTTGCTCTCCCATTTATCTAAGGTGAGGAAACTAGTTCCTGCATAATTGGCTTCGTAACCTAAAACACGGTCTAATTCGGTAGGGTGCCCAACAGATTCGTGAATGGTTAGGAAAAGATGAGTAGGGTCTAAAACCAAATCGTATTTACCCGGCTCAACCGGTTTTGCTTTCAGCTTTTCATCCACATGTTTAGCCGCTTCTTTTACATCTTCTAAAATGTCGTAACGCTTTTTGTACATCGTCACCGGACCACCTTTAATTTTTTCTTCCTCTTTCGGAATTAAATATTCATAGCCCATGCCCATTGGCGCACTTAAAGCGTCACGAGTTTCGAATTTACCGGCCTTGGCATCTATTTTAGTGACCGTAAAAGTTGGCCAGATTCTATGAATGTCCTGATCGATATAAGAACCCTCTGAGGAAGCAAAATATTTTTGCTCGTTTACCACAAAAATATTGGAATTTACAAATCTAGCTCCTGCACTCATTGCCGCTGCATTTACGGTCATCAATAAATCTACTTTTTCTTTTATGGTTACTTCGAAGGCATTTTTCTCCATCGGGGTCTTCCAGCTCACTTCTCCGAAACCCTTTTGGGGTGCAAGCTGCACCGGTTCTGATTGTAATTTAGAATTTCCTTTAGCAATGGCTACTGCCAGCTCTGCGGCTTTTTCAATACTAGCGTCATCCAAAATATTAGTGGCTTCAAAACCCCAACATCCATTGGCAATCACACGGACACCCATCCCGTACGACTCAGTATTGGCGATGTTTTGAACTCTGGTTTCTCTAGTGGAAACTACCTGATTCAAATATCTTCCAATGCGCACATCAGCATACGTAGCGCCTAAAGATTTAGCTTTATTCAAAGCGATATTGGCCATTCTTTTTTTTAAAGCAGCATCAACAGGAGCTAATGCCTCTTCTATAGAAATCGGATTTCCGAAAACTGAAAGGTTGGGCATGAAAGTTACGCCAGCGCCAACTCCAGTTAAATATAAAAAGTCTCTTCTAAGCATTTAATTTATCTTTAAACCGCATCAGACAAAGAAGAAAAAGTAAAGTCTCTAATTTTCATTGGAGGAATAATCACATTACCACTTCTTACAGGCTTGCCTAAAGCTTCTACATTGTTCAGCATAATAATCGGGCTTTCATTGAATCTGAAATTCTTTACAGGGAATTTGATTTCTCCGTTTTCGATGTAAAAAGTACCATCACGAGTTAAACCGGTTAAGAGCAAGGTTTGAGGATCTACAGAACGGATGTACCAGAAACGAGTCACTAAAATTCCTTTCTCTGTTCCCTTAATTAAATCTTCTAAAGATTGAGTACCACCTTCCATCACAAAATTACTCCCAAAAGGAACTGCTTCTACCCCTTTTTGTGATGCCCAATACCTAGAATACGCTAAATTTTTAACTACTCCGTTTTTTATCCACTGGGTTCTCTTTAACAATTGCCCATCACCATTCCATGTGGCAGAAGGTAAATCGCTATTCATTGGATCGGAATAAAGATTTACACTTTCCGAAAATAATTGTTCGCCTAAACGCGTTCCTCCGCCTTTTTTACTCATGAAGCTTCTGCCTTCATCTGCACTTCTAGCATCAAAACCTCTAAACATATTGCTCAACATATCGGCAGCAGCCAAAGGTTCTAAAATCACCGTATATTTTCCAGGTTCAATGGCTTTCGCTCCAGCAGACCCGTTTGCTTTTGAAGCAGCGATTTTACTTAAAGATAGCGTATCCAGCTTCCCTAAATCATTGAAACTCTGATCCACGTAACCAGAACCTGTTCCCTCCTGATTTCTCACCGTTACCGAAAATGAAACATCTGTATCTTTATTATAAGCGAACAATCCTTTAGAGTTCATGATTGCGTTAAAGCCAGTAGAATTCTCTAAAAATCCTGCTGCTTCTAACTTGGCGTCTTTCACTACCTTTAAACTTTGTGCTACCATTTCTGCCCTGGTATCGGGAGTCATGGCTGCAGTTTTTTCATTATAGGTTGGTGACTCTGGGAATTCCTGAGGATCTAATAAAGGCATAAACTCTGGATTTTCGGGTGCTAACTGAGCCAATTCTTCGGCTCTTTTGACTACCTTTTCCAAGGATGCATCATCAAATTCATTGATGGTTGCGGTCCCTGTCTTCTTACCAAATGTAGCGCTTACTGCTAAGCTCATGGTACTGATTTGACCTGCTGTAGAAACAGCATTTCGGGCGTATCTGATGTTCCCACCGTCTGAGCCTCTCAAGCTGATTTCGCAAGATTCTGCCTTAGAATAGCTGAGCACTTTTTTTAATATATCTTGGGCTTGTTGCTTTGTTAAAATTGCCATTTTCTTTAAAGTTTAAAGTTGAGAGTATAAAGTTATTTAGCGTTTTGAAATTTAGACTTTTAACTATTGAATTACCCTAATTTCCTTGCTGTATTAATTACGTTAACTCCGTTAAATCTAGCTGTTGAACTACCATGCGAGACGGCACTACTTTGTGCTGGCTGTC
This sequence comes from Pseudopedobacter sp., assembly GCA_014378105.1. GTDB lineage: Bacteria > Bacteroidota > Bacteroidia > Sphingobacteriales > Sphingobacteriaceae > Pseudopedobacter. The sequence continues at coordinate 6,711 of JACMOI010000081.1, read as the reverse complement.
CTTTTCCATCATTAAATGAGCCTCCTAAACGGTAATCACTATCATCACAAACCTGTGTACAAGAATTCCAAAATTCCTGAGTATTTGCTTGATAAGCTACATCATTTAGCATCCCAGCTATTTTACCATTTTTAATCTCGTAGAATAGCTGCCCACCAAACTGGAAATTGTATCGTTGCTGATCAATGGAATAACTTCCGTTACCCAAAATATAAATTCCTTTCTCTACGTTTTTAATCATTTCATCTACACTCAGTTTGCCTTTTCCTGGCTGCAAAGAAACATTTGGCATTCGCTGAAACTGAACATCGTCCCAACCTTGAGAATAACAACATCCCTGCGAAGCTGATAAACCTAAAATATGAGCCTGATCTCTAATGGTTTGATAATTTACCAAAATACCATCTTTAATTAAATCCCATTTACCACATTTCACCCCTTCATCGTCATAACCTACTGCTCCTAATGACCCTTTTTGCGTTTTATCAGCAACAATATTCACTTTATCGCTACCGAATTTGAAGTTTTTAGATTTCCATTTATCCAAAGTCAAGAAACTAGTTCCAGCATAATTGGCTTCATAACCTAAAACTCGATCTAATTCAGTAGGGTGACCAACAGACTCATGAATGGTTAACCAAAGGTGAGAAGGATCTAGCACTAAATCATATTTCCCTGGTTCTACAGTTTTAGCCGTTAATTTTTCAGTCGTACTTTTTGCCGCAGCTTTCACATCTTCCAGCATATCGTATCTGCCTTTGTATAAAGGCACCACCCCTGCAATTTTATCTTCTGGCCTAGCATTTAAATACTCATAACCCATTCCCATTGGAGAACTGAAGGAAGAACGAGTTTGAAATTTACCTGATGCCTTATCAATTTTTGTAACCCCAAAAGTTGGGTAAATCCGATGAATGTCCTGATCGATATAAGATCCATCAGTAGAGGCAAAATATTTCTGCTCGTTAACGGCAAACATAACCGAGTTGACAAAGCTGGCTCCATTTTGTAAAGCCACATCATTTACATTTAATAAAAGATCTACCTTTTCTTTAACTGGAACTTCAAATGCATTAATTTCTATTGGTGCTTTCCAGCTCACCTCACCAAATCCTTTTTGAGGTGCCAGCTGAACAGGCTCTCCCTGAATTTTAGAGTTTGCTTTAGCAACTGCAACTGCTTGTTCTGCCGCTTTAGCGATATCATCAGTGGTCATTTTATTGGTTGCAGCAAAACCCCAGCAGCCATTGGCAATTACCCGAACGCCAATCCCATAAGATTCTGTGTTAGCAACCCCTTGAACTCTTTTTTCTCGAGTGGCCACAAACTGGTTCAGGTATCTTCCAATTCTCACATCTGAATAAGTTGCTCCTTTAGCTTTTGCCGCATTCAGTGCCACATCAGCTAACTGCTTTTTCACTCTTACATCAACTCCATCAAGGGCTTGTAAAGGGTCTATTGGATGACCAAAAACAGATAAATTGGGTAGCATTAAAGTTCCAACGCCCATTCCAGATAAATACAAAAAGTCTTTTCTTTTCATTTCGGTTTTACTTTTATAGTTTAGATTTTGAATTTTCAATTTACCAAATATTTCGTTTGGGTGTTGATTTTTTAATTGTAAGATTTATGTTTCAATTGGGTAAACTTAGGTTAGGATTTCGTTCTAAAGGATATCGCCCTTTCAGGGCTAATTGGTTTGGTTAGTTTTGGATGGGCTCCACCCATCCTTACTATGATGAATCCCTTTCAGGGATATGAAACTATAGATGTTAAAAAAGGTTAAGCCCGGACTGATTGACTGAGCTTATTAAGGATGGGATTCGCCCATACTTATCATGATGAATCTCTTTCAGGGATAGCTATATTTCAGCATTATATACCAAACAGCCCTGAAGGGGCGATATCCAAAATAGGTAAGGGTGATTAGCCCTTACCAAAATCATATTATATCAGCCCTGAAAGAGCGTAATCCTACATATTTTTTAAGGAATAAAACCTATATTTAGTTAAACATTTACCTAATCTAAGTTAAAATGGGGCAGTCACTTGTTCAAAATTATATTCATATTGTTTTTAGTACAAAGCACCGACAGCATTTCATTTTCCCTCCAGTAGAAGAAGAATTGCACAGCTACCTAGGTGGGATTTGTAAAAAGTTAGATTGTCAGCCTTTGATTGTGGGAGGATTTTCTAATCATATTCACATTTTATGTAGGTTATCAAAGAAAATTGCTTTGATGAAACTAGTAGAAGAAGTAAAAGCACATTCTTCTAAATGGATTAAATCTAAAGGTGAAGATTATGTAGGTTTTTATTGGCAGAATGGTTACGGAGCTTTTTCGGTAAACCCATCAGAAATTGATAGAGTAATCCGTTATATCGAAAACCAAAAAGAACATCATCAAAAGAAAAATTTTGAAGATGAATATCGCCAAATCTTAAAGAAATATCAAACAGAATTTGATGAAAAATATATTTGGGATTGATAAAATCAGTCTTTAGATTAATCTCTGCTCGAACCACAAAAATCCAGCGCTCAATAAAAACAAAAAGAAAAACCACCATTTAGAGACTTCTCTCTCTTCTGTTTCTTGGATTGTTTGCGATCTATTATTCTGACTTTCTTGTCTCTTTACAAAAGATAAAGTTTGCTCAATTTTTTTTATTTGTTTTAGGCTTTCCCAGCTATTTTGATGATCTACATAAAAGTAATTTACCCTTGTAGAATTGACTTTCACTGAATCCCAACCTACTTTCTGAGGCCAATAAGTTCCCTCCCATTCAGATGGATTTAATTTATTTTGCAACGGTGCTAAACTGACACTTCCAACATTCATCAACGGAAGCTGATTTCCACTTTCTACCAGAATATTTAACCTGTGATTTACCTGAGGAAATTGAGGAGATAAATTGACTACTATACCATTTCCTTCTGCAGTAACTGCATTCTTCATTAAAGTGGACCAATAAGAACTATAATCGGTATTATTCCCACTTAAATACCAGTTATAAGTATTTGGAATGGCGGTTAAAATCATTTTACCAGCTCCGTAAAGTTGGCTATTCGTCCATATTTTCGAATCCGCATCCCTCACCAAAGGTAAATCTCCTACTTGCTCATTCAAATTGGTAGATGCTGAAATGGGTAATGGTTCGGTTTTTATTCCCTTCCCTGATAATGAAAAGACATAAGATTTATCCTTTTGTATAGGCGCATTACTCAAAGAGAACTGCTTCGCAAAATTCGATTGTAACTTTTCGTCGTCCAACCGAATCAACAATCCTCTTCCATTAGCGATTTGATTCGCTAAGGCGGCTACTTCTGAAGCTTTTAAATCAGCTAACTCTTTATCATCAGCAATGATTAAATCAAAATCTTTTAAAACTTGAGCATTGATATTACTTAATGCTACCGATTTTATGTTCAGAAAATCAACACTAAACTTATCCTTACTAATCCTGCTTCTGTAAGCTACTGGATATTGATTTTGAAGTAACCAGTTCTTTAAAAATTTATACTCAAAACCTGGTGCAGAGGCTAGAATTAAAACACGAATAGATTTCTTTTCTTTCACTTCAAAAGGGATAGCTTCGTTTACTAAAGTATCTTTTGCTTTCATAGCAATTAGCTGATAAACAGCTCTCCCTATTTGTTTTGGATTAACCTTTAAATCGAAATTAGCTTTAGATTGAGGTTTGATTTCTAACGAATCTAAATCTGTCCCTAAACCTCTCAGCATCAGTTTAACAGACTGATGCTCCAAATTCTCATAAACTCCTTGAACGCTCAATTCTTCCGAATGATTTATTTTTCGATTCCAGTTACAACTTTGTATTCCCGAAGGTAAAGGAGGCGTATGATAAATGAGTTGTCGAGGTTTCAAGCTTTCCAATACTGATAAATCCAAACCTTCGCCATATAAATGAATCGTTTTCACACCAGAATGACTGGCTAAATAATAATTTAAATCAGCAATAAAATTTATTTTTTTGCCCAATACCTTCAATACCGAACTATCTGAAGTAAATAACTTACTTTTTTGAGTAACGCTATCTGGATTTGTTGAGTTTGTTAGAAATGAGATTTCTTCTGGGTCAACAGTTTGAGAAACTTGATAATGAATAGGAATGATTAACAAAAGAAAACTAACAACTGCTATCACTGAAGCAATTAGTCTGGATAACAATTCCTGCTGCTCTGGTCTTTTATACTCTTTAAAAAGCATAAAAATCAGCAGTAAAAAGGTACAAACAATAGCTATATATTTAATATCCATACACTATTGTTTTGATTTTAAATTTTGGAAATATGCTTTACCCAAACTGCTACCAGAATTTGTATTTCCTGCCTGGGGAAGTTTATCATCATCGGTAATTAACAATTGAACAACATGTTGAATGCTGGATAACTGAGATTTAGAAAGTGTATTTCCTTCTGTTAAGCTGTTTAGTAATTGTAAAGATTTTAAGTAGATAGAAGGATTTTGAGTTGCTGCCTGCACCACATATACTCTTGAATTTGAAAGTGTTTTTTGCTCGGCAAAAGCCAAAACATTCCCCTGCTTTGATTCTTCTAAAACTGCAATTGCGGCTTTAAGTATTTTATTTTTTATATCGCTTTTTTTGCGCTGTTGATTACTCACTGGCTCAACAATTTTATCCAGCTCTCCGGTTAAGCGCTTTTCTAACTTTAAAGGCGTGGTTTTAATGGTGGTTTTGGCAACATAAGCTCTTGAACTTTGTTGTAAATCTTTGAGCAAACGCAACGCTTTGTATTCATAAGGCAAAGCTTCTGTTGGTTTATAAGTTCGCAATCGCAACTCTGAATTCCACATTTCTGTTAGGGTAGCTTTCAATTTAGCCTTCTGTTCTGGTTCGAAAAAAGTAGCATCCTCAGCATTGTCATGCTTATGCGAATACTCATCCATAATGGCTGTCGCGTCGCCAAATTTCTGTTCTTCCTTTTGTTTTCCTTGGTCATGGTCATCATCATGATGCGCTTCTTCATCAGGAGCTTCGCCAATATTGGTTTCAGATTCCTCACCTAAAAATTTACCATATCGCAAACGCAATAACTTTTGATCAATACCCAAATTATTACTCCTACTTTTAAATTCATCGGCTGAAATGGAAGACTGCTCTTTCAATAAATTTTCGGTATCCATAATAATTTGTCGTTGACTTCTAAAATATTCTGGAACCAGATTCACACCCCCCAGCATTCCATTCATGCTCATTAGCGCGGTGGTATCTGCAATAGAGACGATGTAAATATCAGACCGACTTTCTTGCCCGTGATTATCCTTTGCCTTCACAAAAAAGTAAAGTTCATCCCCCGCGTTCATTCCTAAAGCTTTTAAATTAAAAACCTTAGAAAGATTTGCTTCTTTACCAGAGACAGTCTGATTAAAGCTCAATTTTATTTGTTTAAAACTGACACTCTCACCTTTTCCGCTAGCGATTGTTGCATTGATTTCTGCACTGCTAATTCCAAAATCATCACTTAGCAAAACATTTAGACTCACTTTTTGAGGTTGTCCAAAATCAATCACTGTTTGCTGCTCGGGCTTGATAATTTTAATACTCACGAGTTGGTCTTCTATGACTTCAATGAGGTATAGATCTGATTTCCTGCCATCAGTTTCTACTTGGTAAAACCCTGACCTTGTAATCACTTTAGCAGTGTTCCATTCGGTATGCTCATCATTCTTTGGCTTTAAGCTGATGACTTCCTTTTCGTTAAATATAAATTTGATGGCTTTCGCCGATTTATTGGTATTCACCAACCAGCTCACTCTTGTACCTGCTACTACCTTTATAGAGAATTGCTTTTGATGAACTGTCGAAAGTTGGGTATAAGCTGGCGCTATAATTTCTACATCCACACTTTTAATCTCTGGCGGAATCACATCTTTGATGGAGCTTATTTGTTTTACAGCTTGTTCATCTTCTGTTTGGTGTTGTTGAACAATAGGTAGTTTTTGGATAGCAAATGAAGCTATTAATCCACAGACTAAAATAATAAATCCAATTCTTAGCTTCTTTAAAGGCTCTTTAGGTTGATTCAATTGAGGTATAATATGATTCAACTTTTCTACCTGCAGCCTTTGCAAAAAATTTAAATTTTCTGGTGCCTGCAAAACCAATTGTGTGCTGTCTTCCACTTCTGGAAATCGCTGGTTTATAAAAACAGCTAAATCCATCAATTGAATTTTAATGCTTTTACTATAAAAAAATAAAAGTGCTAAAACGGGTAAAAATCCAATGATAAAACCTATTAAATAACTTTTTTGAAAAAGAATAGTCAAAGTAGCAGCAACAATTAAACCTAAGGCAACGGCCACAAAAAACAGATTGAGATAAGAAAAAGCAAGCCACTTTTTCCTTAAATCCAACATCCATTTTAAACCGCTTTGCTGCATATTATATCACCTTATTTTTTTGATAGGTTAATATTCTTTCTAGTAAAAAAACAGCGAAAGCCAATAGCCAAAACCAGCTATCAATAGCTTGATTTTCCACTACATTTAAACTTCCTGCTTTTTCATTTTCTTGTTGAATAAATAGTTGATTTTGGGCCATCAATCTTTGATCATCCTTAGAAATTTGAAACCCATTTTCTTCTGGCGAGGCTAAAATTAAAGGCATTAATGCTTTCACAAAAACTTCGCTCCACACCATATTAGTCCATTGTGGATTTAATCGCGT
>JACMOI010000080.1 GCA_014378105.1 Pseudopedobacter sp. | reverse complement strand
TGGCCATTCAGGAAGATCATCCTTATGGGACATTTATTAAGTATGATGAAGATTTAGAAAAACTATCAGTTAGTTATGAAAATTTAATTTATGTATCGAGCAGATTAGGGCTATTTAATTATAGAGATAATGTAATACACATTAAAGGTAAAATTATCGAAATGATTACTCATAGGCAGTTTCAGGATAGTCTAAAAGACTATATAAAAGAAGAAGAAGCAGATGATTATGAAAAGCTTTGTAATGTTTTTGAAAAATTCATGAAGGAAAATACAAAATATGTAACTACAAGGTTAAATATTTTGCCAGACGAGGAAGCTAGATTTGTAAGAGATAATAAGGATAATACATACATTTTTTACTTAAATGGATTTGTAGAAGTCAGCTCATTAGGTATTGAATTAAAGGATTACGATGATTTAGATGGATATATATGGAACACACAGATTCTAAATAGAAATTTCATTTACTCTGATAATTCTGATTGTGATTTTAAAAACTTTGTTCATAATGTTTCTGGAAAAGATTCTAAAAGATACATTTCAATCACATCAGCCTTAGGATATTTAATGAACGATTATAAAGATCCTTCTTACTCACCTGCTGTTATTCTTAATGATGAAGTCATAAGCGATCATCCAGAGGGTGGTACTGGTAAAGGCCTTCTTATTAATGCACTGAAGTATTTTAAAAAGTCAGTATCATTTGATGGAAAAACGTTTTCTTTTGATAAGTCTTTTGTTTATCAAAAGATAAATTTAGATACTAAGATAATGGCCTTTGATGATGTTAATAAGAATTTTGATTTTGAGAAGCTTTTCTCCGTAATTTCAGAGGGCATAGATGTTGAAAAGAAAAATAGGGATGCTTTTAAAATACCGTTTGAGGATTCTCCTAAGATTACTATTACAACAAACTATGCAATGAGTGGTCAAGGTAATAGTAATGACCGTAGGCGCTTTGAATTAGAGCTTGCAAGACATTATTCTAAAGAACATACACCATTTGATGAGTTTGGTAAGTTATTGTTTACAGGTTGGGATGATAAAGAATGGAATGCATTTGATAATTTCATGGCTGAATGCGCAATGCATTATATCTTACAAGGGTTGGTTCAGCAAGAGCTTATACACCTGCCAGAGAAGAAATTAATAGCTCAAACATCATCTACATTTATTGACTTTATAAATGATTGGTTAGAAGATCATAACAATAACCCTTTCGGTCAGATTTCAAGGATTATTATGTACAATGAATTTATGCATGAAAACCAAAAATCAAAACTTACAAGCAATTCTTTTTATAAATGGTGTAGAATATTTTTTGAATTTAAGAAGATTAATTTTGAGGAAAAAAGAGGAGCTGGAGGTGACAGACAATTTTTATTTATATAAAATAACATGGAAAATTTAACAGATCAATTAGTTTACAAAGGTAAAAAACTTTCAAAATTTCTTAATGGAAGAAAGTTAATGGATGATAGGTCTAAGAATATCTCATTAACAGAGGATGAAATATTCTTGATATTTAAATTCATTAAAATGAAGCTTAATAAGCGAAGCTTACCATTAATTATTCCTATTTCAATAAATAATAATTTAGATTTTTTTGGATGGGAGAATACAGACTATTTAGATGTTTTATTATGTAGCACTTCTGAATACGATAAAAAAATTAAATAAAAAAAATAAAAAAATAATTTTTTAAGCCTCATAAATAAAATTATGAGGCTTTTTTATGTTAAAATTTGTCACTATTTATAAAATTTGTCACTTACTTGTCACCTAGTTTGTCACTAAAAAATTATACTTAACTATCTGTATATTAATACTTTAAACTAATCTAGTGACAAAAGTGACAAATAAATCACTATTGAGAGTATACACAGAGTAAATTATAATAAAATATATATATATATAAAAACGCATATATAAAATAAAAACACATCGCACATATATAGATAGTAAACTCATAGAGAAATTTTTGTCACTTTTGTCACTATTTAATATAACTATTTGAAATACAATATATTAACCAGTGACAAACGCAGTGACAAACAGGTGACGAAGTGACAAATTCGTTATATGTAGTTATTTTGTTTTATATTAGCTGAATGCCAAGCGAAATACAAATACAAGCAAAAGCCTTCCAAACGGTATACAATGAAATGCCTCAAACTCGTGGGTTAATTTTTCATGTTCCGAATGGGGGATCACGTAATGTTTTAGAGGGAATGCAATTAAAAGCTTCAGGCGTGATAGCTGGCGTTCCTGACATTATATTTCTTTGGATGGGTAAAGCTTACGGTTTTGAATTTAAAACAGACATAGGAAGCGTAAGCCCCATACAGGTTAAGATCCACAAGGTATGGGAGCTTCAAGGCATACCGGTACACGTGATACGTGAACCAGAAACTTTTATAAATATTATTAAATCTATTGTTTATCAAAAACCTATTGCAATTCTGATTCCTAATTAGTAACTTTACAGTTATATAATGTTACTAAACAAACCATACCTGACATGAACTATGCAAGAATAGGTAAAGTAATTGAATCTCACGATAACGCTCTATTCCGCAGCGTTCGGGAAAAGATGACACCTGTATTGAACGATACTAGTTTAATCGAACCAATGTTTGCTAAGTTCAGCCTTAGCTATGGTGATAGTTATGAGGATAGGATATTATTCATTAGCACAATTCTAGTATTATTCTCTCCTAGCACTATCTATTTTGATACTAAAGTTGAGAATAATGTTTGTTTAACACTATCGTCAGTTATGAACATGCCACACAGGCAAACGATAACGCCTTTCATTAGCTCAAGTAAAGCTTACTTTAAAGGTGAAAGGTTTAATCGTAGAGTTTTGGAACTGAGTAAGGAATTAAGAAATGACACTTTAGCTGGATAAGATGAAGAACGAGTGGAGGGTTTTTATTAATGAAATGATTAAGCATGGCAATAAAGTCAAGGCTTATAAGAAGGCATATCCAAGCTCTAAAAGTGATAATGCAATTAGAGCAAATAGTGTTAGATTGATAAAAAATGATAACATTTTAAAAGCTATCAATCCATGAATGAATTTATTCTTTTTTCCAGCTCGTTCCATCATTAAAAGCAACTTCATAAGCCCATGCCTTCAATATCTTTTTAGCCCTTCTACTGTTGGCCTCCCATGTCAGTGTTGAAGTTTTACCAGGTTTAATCTCTTTATCAGTGAACCCATCTCCATATCCTTCGAATAAGTCATTTCCTAAATCGGCAGGCTCATTGAATGCATTTACACCGTACCATCTGAATTTAATTCCAGTTACTTTTTTATCAGAATAGTTTTTGAAAGTAAGTTCTACATTTCTATATGATGAGTATTCTGCTTTTACAACTTTAGAACTTAGAACTCTGATTGGAGATTTGTAAGAGCCAACGGTATCGCCAAAAATTCTATTATTTGAATCTTCTTTCATTGCAGCCATTGCGCTATCTCTAAACTCTTCCTCAGATTGATCTCCAATGCTGTCGGTATTGGCTCTTGATTTTTGTTGATTAGTGCAGGAAAATAAAAAAATTGCTATAAATAGTAGTTTTAATGATTTCATATTGGTATAAAATATATTAAAATGGGATTATTAATAATATTAAAATTACGTTTATTTAAGCTGTAAATTAAAATATTAGCTTAATAAATTATTATTTTAGGTTTTTTATTAATTATTTATTTAATGAAGTCTTTTAAAACGGTATTTGGAGTAATTTTATTAGGAGCAATCGGCTCTGGTTTTTGGGAGTTATTTCTGAGGGATTTTCTATTTTATTTAGGTAATATTTTTATTAAGACAGCAACCTTTTTTTATTCAGGGTATGTTGATCACTTATATTCTGAAGTAGGGAACGGATATTCTGAAATATTAATATTCCCATGCCTTCTTATCTTTCTATTAGGATATGCCGGAACACTATTTTTGTTTTTCAAATTAACAAAAAATGAAAATAAGAGCGAATCAGATTATATTAAAAAAATTATATTGAAACTATCAATTGAAAAAGCCAAATTTTTATTAGTAAGTATCTTATTTATAATGAATATATTTTATGCAGATTTAATATTAAACTCCGTTTCTAATTATCAGGCTTGTACTGGAATAGAAAGAAGACTTGATATAATTAGGCCGTACATAACTGAGGATAAATATAATTACCTAGTTAGTGAATATAGATTAATTGATAATAAAGATAAACTGGAGTCTATCTTAACTGACATTAATAAAATTACAACTAAATTTAAATTAGATGTTAAGAAAGTTAAGCTTTTAGGAATTGATTGAAAAACAGACAACAATACCAACAACATTAAAACAGAAAAGCCTCTTATTTCAATTAAGAGGCTTTTTATTGTGCACCCGACAGGAATCGAACCTGTACCGTAAGAACCGGAATCTTACATTCTATCCATTAAACTACGGATGCAATATTTCAAATATAGAGTTTAAACGTTAAACCTAAAGTGCATGATGTCACCATCTTCTACCACATAAGTTTTTCCTTCAACGCCTAATTTACCTGCTTCTTTACAAGCATTTTCTGATCCTAGTGTCACGTAATCATTGTATTTAATAACTTCTGCCCTGATGAATCCCTTTTCAAAATCAGAGTGAATTACACCAGCAGCTTGTGGAGCCGTAAATCCTTTTGTAATGGTCCAGGCTCTTACTTCTTGAACTCCGGCCGTAAAGTAGGTGTATAAATCTAACAAACGATAAGCGGCTCTAATTAATTGAGCAACCCCAGATTCCTTTAACCCTAAATCTTCTAAAAACAGGGCTCTTTCCTCCATATCTTCTAGTTCAGCAATTTCGGATTCTATTTTAGCAGAGATAATCAAGACCTCTGCATTTTCGCCATTTACAGCACCTTTTACCAAATCCACATATTTATTCCCTGTATTTACTGATGCTTCATCAACATTACAAACGTATAATACAGGCTTTATAGTTAACAGGCTTAAATCTTCAATAAATTCGAAATCATCCTCCGTGATGGGAGCTGTACGACCAGATTTACCCTGTTCTAAATGATTTTTAACAACAGAAAGAACGTCAAAAGTACGTTTTGCATCTTTGTCACCACCAGTTTTAGCCATTTTCTCTACTTTCTGAATTCTTTTCGAAACCGTATCTAAATCTTTCAACTGAAGTTCTGTATCAATAATTTCTTTATCTCTGATGGGATCAACAGAACCATCAACATGAATCACGTTATCGTCTTCAAAGCATCTCAAAACATGAATGATGGCATTAGTTGCTCTAATGTTTCCTAAAAACTGATTCCCTAATCCTTCACCTTTTGATGCACCCTTCACCAAACCTGCGATATCAACAATTTCTATCGTATTAGGTACAACATTTTTGGGTTTAACCAACTCCGTAAGTTTTGTTAAGCGATCATCAGGCACAGAAATTACCCCTATATTAGGTTCAATAGTACAAAACGGAAAATTTGCCGCTTGTGCTTTTGCATTTGATAAGCAATTGAATAGTGTAGATTTTCCAACATTTGGTAATCCAACAATTCCACACTGTAAAGCCATATTTTATATAATTTGAAAATTAATCAATTTGAAGGTTTGAAAATAGTTAATTATCTATTTGCGGGCGCAAAGATAGGTTTTCTGATTTAATTTTTGGACATTTTCCCGATAACTATCGGCATACGCTATACCTTTATCTCGATTAAAAATTGAGATAAAGGTTAATACTGCTATCGATATTGCAAAATTTGATTTATCAAATTAAATAATCTCGTGTAAAGAACCGCCTATTTTACCTAATTCAGCGATTTTTTCTTCTACTTTTGAATCTAAAATTAAAGGTGGCGCATGATGAGGTTTAATACGAGCATCTATAATTAAGGGACCCTTACAACCCCAATGTTTGTGTTCTGTAAAGCTATTTATACCATAGATGTCATGAGATGGATTACTTCTTGTAAAAGTTATCCAAACAAAATTGTTCAAGGTTTGGGCTGTAAAGCCGGCGTCATCACAAAAAATTATTAAAGGCAAGCCTGTTAATTCTTTATCTTTTAAATACTGATTAAGGATTTCAATTTCTTTCAAAGTAGTAGCATCATCCAAATATTTTGGACTTTCAATTGCTAAAACTCCAGACATCACCATTTTGAATTGACTAAATGAATGCGGTAAAGAAAAATTAGAAGGTGTTTCATTCCATAACGCTCTTTTGATTTCTCCGGCAATGGTAATTGCTACTTTTGATCCCGAATTAAGGTCAGAACCACTATAATCCAGAGTGTCAATGGTAGTTTTGGTCTGGAAGTGTAAATCTCTGCTTAAATCAATCCTCTGTAAAACATGCTGCATAAAAGCATGGATGTTGTGTATATCTAAATCTGGATTATCTTCTTTAGCACAAATGAACAAGTATTTCGCTAAACTCAATTGGTTTTTTCCAAAAATATGATTGGCTATGGTAATGATTTCTTGTGGTTTGCGCTCTTTTAAATAAGGCGTGTAACGTTCACTCCCTAAGGCAAATAAAAGCGGATGAACACCCGCTGCGTCCACTGCATTAACCGCATGTAAGCCTGGGATTTCGTTTGGAATTGCAGCCCCGGTGATATCATGAATTAATTCGCCAAAGCTGGTATCTTCCTGAGGTGGGCGACCAACTACCGTAAAGCTCCAAATTGGATTTTTCCGATGGTAAACATTATGAACTTTCAACAATGGAAATGGATGCTGCAAGCTATAATAACCTAAATGATCTCCAAACGGACCCTCAGGTTTATTTTGCATCGGTTCAACAGTTCCTGTGATGACGAAATCGGCGTCAGCTGAAATACAAAAACCTTCAGCATCATAAAAATATCTAAATCTCCTGTTTCCTAAAGCGCCAGCAAAAGTCATTTCAGATAAACCCTCTGGTAAAGGCATAACTGCTGCTAAGGGATGGGATGGAGGTCCGCCAATGAAAATGCTCACTTTAAGCGGCTGCCCTTTAGCATTGGCTTTGGTTTGGTGAACACCTATTCCTCGGTGTAATTGATAATGTAAACCAATCTCTTCATTCAAAATATAATCATTGCCACTCAATTGAATGCGATACATTCCTAGGTTAGCACTCATGATTCCTGGTTTGTCAATATCTTCTGTGTAAACCTGAGGCATGGTCACAAATGGTCCACCATCCATTGGCCAGTTCACAATACCCGGAATATCAGAAATTTTGCATCGTCCAAAATTACTAGCAGCAAATCTCTTATTTACCTTCATTGGCAAAGCCGATAAAGCAGTTAACGATACGCCAACATATTTTAGAGGATTTTTTATAGCTTTTAGAGGGTCGTTTTTAAGTTCAACCAGAGTTTTGATGTTATCTAAAGTATCCCTAAACATAAATTTACTTCGAGCAATAGTACCGAAAAGATTAGATACAGCAGGAAATTCACTCCCCTTTAAATTTTCGAAATAGAGGGCTGGTCCTTGTTTTTCGTAAACTTTAAGATGAATTGCTGCAGCTTCAAGATAGGGGTCAACTTCTTCATTGATACGAATGAGGTGTCCGTTTTTTTCAAGATCTTGAACGGTATCTGCTAAACTTTTATATCCCATGTGCTAACAAAAGTATAATAACAATTAAGGATTAAAAAGTTTCGAATCTTTTCAAGATAATTGATAACAAAAAAGCCATTGCTTTTAGGCAATGGCTGGTGTTGAATTAATTGTGATTTATATTAAGACACCTGCTTAAGCAAGTTTAACATTCACTGCATTTAATCCTTTTTTTCCGTCTTGTAGGTCGAAAGTAACTTCGTCGTTCTCTCTGATTTCATCTACTAAACCTGAAACGTGTACAAAATATTCTTTGTTCGTTCCGTCTTCTTTAATAAAACCAAATCCTTTGGTTGAATTAAAGAACTTTACTGTTCCATTATTCATTATTGTTATTTATTAATTTGTACAAATGTAATTATAATAATTTAAACCATTGCTTTTTTTTAATTTTTTGATACCCAATATTTCAAGAATAAAAAAAAGCCATTCTAATACTATTAGAATGGCTTTTCAATTTTTTATTTATACACTAAATATCGAAAGAAAAATCATCATCAGTTTTTGCAGTAGCAACATCTGGATTAAACTCGTATCTTTTCTCAACAACTTCTTGATGTGATTTGATATATTCAACAGTTTCTGTTAAACCTTCAGCAAATTTTTCAAAATCTTCTTTATACAAGAAAATTTTGTGTTTAATGAACACACCATCTTCTAATCTCTTCTTGCTCTCGGTGATAGTAACGTAGTAATCGTTAGACCTTGTTGCTTTTACATCGAAAAAGTAGGTTCTTTTTCCCGCTCTAACCTTTTTTGAAAAGACTTCTTCTCTTTCTCTGTTTTCGTAATCTCCCATTTGAATGTGATATAATTAAGTTTTGATAGGTTAAATAAAGAAAGAAATTATTAAAGTTCCAAATTATAGGTATAAACTTTAGGAGATTTGTTCTTCTTCTAAGAGTTGTTTTTCATAAAGTTCGTGATAAATCCCTTTTTTATGCATTAAGAACGAGTGAGTTCCTTGTTCAGCTATTTCGCCATCTTCAAGTACTAAAATTTTATCAGCATTTTTTATGGTTGATACCCGATGAGCAATTAAAATACTGGTTTTACCTTTCATCACTTTCCCTAAATTACTCAATATCTCTTCTTCCGTTTTGGTATCTACTGCAGAAAGACAATCATCAAAAATTAAAATTTGAGGTTCTTTAATGATAGCTCTAGCAATAGAAACACGCTGTTTTTGCCCTCCTGATAGCGTAATTCCTCTTTCTCCAATAAAGGTCTCAAACTTTTTATCAAACTCCATGATATTTTTATAGACCGCAGAATTTTGAGCAGCTATTTCCACTGCATGATTGTCTAATTCATTTTGTCCGAAAGCAATGTTTCTAGCAATGGTATCTGAAAAAAGGAAAACCTCTTGAGGCACAAAGCCAGTTTGACTTCTATAATCCTCCAAATTAATATATTTGATGTTCGTGTCATCAATTTTTATTTCTCCTTTGTCTACATCATACATTCGCATAATTAAATTAGCTATGGTTGATTTTCCAGAGCCCGTTCTACCGATGATTGCTAATAGCTCACCTTGTTTAATTTCGAATGAAACATTTCTTAAAGCTTTTATTCCAGTATCAGGATAAGTAAAACTTACGTTCTCGAAAGAAATATCTCCATTTACCTTTAATGGATTTGGGTTTGGATTATTAATTTCTGGTTCTGTTTTTAAAAATTGATTGATTCGTTTTTGGGAAGCCGCAGCTCTTTGAATTAAAGAGGTCACCCATCCAAGAGAAGTTACTGGAAAAGTCAACTGATTGACATAAACAATAAACTCAGCAATATTTCCGGAGCTTATTTTTCCATCCATCACCTGTAAACCACCTATATATATGGTGATAATGGTGCTTAAACCTACCATTAAAAGCATAATTGGGAAAAAGAATGCCTGCACTCTAACTAACGAAAGTGATTCGTTTTTATAATGCTCACTTTCAGTGGCAAACCCATTTCTCACACTATCTTCTCGCACATAAGATTTCACCACTCTTATCCCCGAAAAGGTCTCTTGGACAAAAGAAGATAAACTGCTTAATCTTTGTTGGATAAGCTCACTTTTTTTATTGATAATGCTATTTACAAAATAAATAGTTATTGCTAAAATGGGCAAAGGAATTAAACAATAGGTAGCCAGTTTTACATTTACGCTAAACATCGCAATGATGATTAGAATAAATAAAATCGTGGTATTGATGGTGTACATTATAGCCGGCCCAATATACATCCGCACCCTACTTACGTCTTCGGTCACTCTATTCATTAAGTCACCTGTGTTATTTCTTCTATAAAAAGCCAATGATAATCTTTGGTAATGTGCATAGATCTCATTTTTTAAATCAAACTCTATATGCCTAGAAGTGAGGATGATCGTTTGGCGCATAAAAAATAAAAATGAACCTCTTATTAATGCTACCAACAAAACCAATCCACCAAAAAATAAAAGGCTGTTACCAAAGATTGATAAAACTAAACTTTGACGATCAAAACCATTAAATAATCGATACAAAGCAATGTTATCAGTAACTAAATCAAAAGCCAATCGGATTATTTGCGCAGGCAACACTGCAAAGAAATTCGAAATAATAACAAATATTACTCCTGGTAATAGTTTCCACCTGTATTTGAAAAAGAATTTATTTAAGTACGCGAGTTCCTTCATATGATATACAAAGTTAATATTAGTTTGGTGTTTATCCAGAGCTTAAACACAAAAGAGGATCAAGAGTTCTCAATTAAAATTCTACAGCATTTTTTTATAAAGAAATCATATTAATGCTGCAATTAAAGCCAACTTCTTTTTTATAATTCAATTATTTAAAAAATAACAGCTACTTTTGCCATGAAACGACGAATCATTTTTTCCTATATGTCTTCAATTCAGTTAGAAACAAATTCGATATTTAATCAACTCAGCGTTTTCGGGCATCAAAAGGTAGTGTTTTGTAAAGACGATGACACTGGTTTAAGGGCAATTATTGCCATTCATGATACAACTTTAGGTCCCGCTGTTGGTGGGACAAGAATGTGGTCGTACCAAACCGAAGCGGAGGCATTGAATGATGTACTGCGTTTGTCAAAAGCCATGACTTACAAAGCCGCGATTACAGGGTTGAATTTAGGCGGGGGAAAAGCTGTAATTATTGGGGATAGCAGAACCGACAAATCAGAAGCTTTAATGCGAAGATTTGGACGTTTCATCGAAAATTTAAATGGTTTATTCATAACAGCTGAAGAAGTAGGGACTGGTCCAAAGGATATGGAGTATATCCGTATGGAAACTAAATATGTTACTGGCGTTCCTGAATCTATTGGCGGTAGCGGCGACCCTTCGCCAGTTACAGCAAAAGGAGTTTTTATGGGAATTAAAGCTTGCGTTAAAGAGCTTTATGGAACTGACAGCCTTGCTGGAAGATCAGTTGCAGTACAAGGAACTGGGCATGTTGGTGAGCACTTAGTAGGATTACTTAGAAATGAAAATGCGAAGGTATATGTCAGCGATATTAATGATGAGCGTTTGATTAGAGTAGCTAAAAAATACGGTGCCGAAATGGTAAATAATAATAATCTATTTGATTTAGATTTTGATATTTATGCTCCATGTGCTTTAGGAGCTACTGTAAATTCTGAGACGATAAGTCGTATGAAATGTCGAATCATTGCTGGATCTGCAAACAATCAATTGGCTGATGAAAAGGAGGACGCTAAATTGCTTCTTGAAAAAGAGATAATTTATGCTCCCGATTATTTAATTAATGCCGGAGGATTAATTAATGTTTATTCGGAGTTAAAGGGATATAATAAGAAAAGAACCATGCAATTAGCCGAGAATATTTATGAAGCCACTAGAGAGGTATTGAAAAAATCAAAATCAGAAAATATTCCAACCATCATTGCTGCAAATCAAATCGCTGAAAAAAGAATTGCAGATATCAAGAAAATAAAATCATCTTATTAAAAGATAAAATTTCAAATAGTAATAATTAGGTTATTTTAACCACTCGTTCTTTAAAAAATGTTAAATAGAAGGCATCTAAGAGTAAAGGTAATGCAAATCATTTATGCTTACCAGCAAGCTGAAATAAAAGACACTCGACTTTTCGAAAAATATCTGTTGACAAGTGTTGACCAAGTTTTCGAAATGTATATCAGTTTGCTAACACTGATTAATGATGTTGTTCAGTATGCTGAAATTGATGCCATTGATAGATCAAATAAGCATCTTCCAACAGAAGATGATTTAAATGCTAATCTTAAAGTGATGGATAACCTATTCATCAAATTACTATTGAATAATGGAGAGTATTTAGCTGCAAAGAAGAAATATAGATCTTCTTGGGATTTTGACCCAGAGCTGGCTCGCTCACTTTTTATGACTTTAAAAGTTTCTGAAGAATACAAGAGCTATCTCAATAACCCTGTTCAGGAATTACATACCGATAAAGATTTAATTAAATTCATTTTCAAAAAGGTCATTCTCAAATCTACACTTGCACAGCAAGCTTTAGAAGAAAAACATCTAAATTGGCAGGTAGATCAGGATGTTTTGCAAGCGATGATTGCTAAAACATTAAAAAACTTTTCTTCTGAAACGGGTGGGCAAAAGTTAGCTGAAGTAAGCTCTAATTGGATAGAAGACAGAGAGTTTATATTAGATCTATTTCAAAAGACAATAGCGAATGATGCAATTTATCAAAAGTTAATAGCCGATAAGACCAAAAATTGGGAAGCTGACAGAATTGCAATGTTAGATGTTATTTTAATGAAAATGGCTTTAGCAGAAATGATTTATTTTACCAGTATTCCAGTTAAAGTGACCATTAACGAATATCTGGAAATTGCAAAAGAATTCAGTACGCCTAAGAGTAACTCGTTCATAAATGGTATTTTAGACAAAATCTTATCAGATTTAAAGGCTGATGGAAAAATAAAAAAATTTGGTAGAGGATTAATGTAAAACGAAATGAAAAAAATTTTTATAAGTGCGTTTGTAATGATTGTTTTAGCGTCATGTAATCAAAATCAAAAAGCTAATTCAACAATCCAGTCTGAAACTCAAACTACGGAGGTATCAGCAGAAGCCGCTCCGGTAATGAAGTTCGATAAGGACACCTATGATTTTGGGAAAATAGTGCAAGGCGAAAAGGTCTCTTATAATTTTACTTTTGTGAATACAGGGAAATCGCCTTTAATCATTAAAGATGCAGTTGCCACTTGCGGTTGTACCATTCCTGAGCCACCAACAGATCCAATTCAGCCCGGACAAAAAAGTAAAATTAATGTTGTTTTTAGTAGTGCCGGCAAAATGGGCTTACAAGATAAAGTAGTGACCATTACTGCTAATACTATTCCTTCTCAAACTCAAATTCATTTGATAGGAGAAGTAGTTAAATAATTAAAAATTAATTAAATAGATAAATATGTTAAATTTTGTTTTGTTGCAAATTCCATCAAATTTGATGAGTTTTTTACCCATGGTTTTAATTGTGGTTGTATTTTATTTTTTTATGATTAGACCACAAATGAAAAAAGCGAAGGACCATAAAAAATTCGTTGCTGAAATGAAAAAAGGAGATAAAGTAATTACTACTGCAGGAATACATGGTAAGATAGTTGATATGAATGAAACTACTATTTTATTAGAAACCGAAGGTGGGGGTAAAATAAGATTCGACAAATCTGCAGTATCTTTAGATTCATCAAAAACATTAAACGCTTAAATATTTAAGGCTTTAAATAGAAATGCCGTAATCATAATCTGATACGGCATTTTTTTATAAATTTGGTTTTAGATACCGAAAAGTGAATAGAGAGAATAATGGCTTTAATCAAATTATCAGCAGTTGAGCGTAGAAAGCTCAGTATATTTTTCACCTGCTTAATTTTAGCAGTGGGAGCATGGCTGTTTTTTGCTTTGTCCAATAAATACGAATACCAAGTGAAAGCTATGGTTAACTTCAAAAATCTACCTCAAAACAAAGCATTTAATCCATTACAATCAGACACTGTTTTATTAGACATTCAAGGAAGTGGGTGGCAATTACTTTTTACAAAACTTCGGTTTTATCCTAAAGAGGTTAAAGTAGACTTAAAAGCCCTTGAACGCAAAAACTTTGTTACGTTTAGCGACCAATTGTACAGCATTAATAATTCATATTCTTCTGATCAAAAAATTAGAAGTGTAAAGCCAGATACTTTATACTTTGACTTTACAACTCGAAAAGTTAAGAGAGTTCCTATTAGATTATCTAACGATTTAAATTTTGTAAATCAATTTGGACAGTCTGCTAAAACTATACTAAAGCCTGACTTTGTTACCGTAACGGGCCCTCAAGAAGTTTTAGACAAAATAAAGTATTGGGATACCGATACATTTGTAATGAAGAAAATAAAAGCAACCATTTTAGATAAAGTTGCTTTAAAAAAGCCTGGTGAAGCAAATATTATCATTTTCCCTGCAAATGCAGAGATTAAAATACCAGTGGAGCAGTTTACAGAAAAAGTATTGTTTATTCCTATCAAAGTAATCAATAACAAACAGTATTTGAATGTAAAATTGGTACCAGATAAAGTTAAAATCACTTTTATGGTTTCACTTTCTGATTATTCAATTGTGCATGAAGATAATTTTGATGCGGTGGTAGATTTAAATCTTTGGAAATACGATAATGCGAACCAACTTCCTGTCCAAATCACAAAGAAGAGAGCTTTTACTAGAATCAGAAGGACAGATCCTTTACAGGTTAATTTCATGATCAAAAGATGAGTTTGAAAGTTGGAGTCACAGGCGGAATAGGAAGTGGAAAAACGACAGTTTGCCATATTTTCGAACTGTTAGGTATCCCAGTTTTTTATGCAGATGATGAAGCTAAAAAGTTGATGATTTCTGATAAAATTCTAGTTGAAGAGATTAAATCGGAGTTTGGTGCTCCATCTTATTTTGAAGATGGTAGTCTAAACCGAAAATACATTTCAGATATCGTTTTTAAAGATACTAATCAATTGAATAAACTAAATAGTTTTGTTCATCCTGCAGTTTTTAGAGCTATGGAAAGTTGGTCATCTCAACAAAAATCTCCTTTCATTTTAAAAGAAGCCGCATTACTTTTCGAGAGTGGTTCATACCAACAAAACAAGTTTAATATTTTAGTTTCTTGTCCATTAGAATTAAGAATAAAGAGAGTGATGAATCGTGATCAAATCTCAAAAGAAAAAGTATTGAAAATAATTAAAAATCAATTTTCAGAAGA
Organism: Pseudopedobacter sp.; assembly: GCA_014378105.1. Lineage (GTDB taxonomy): Bacteria > Bacteroidota > Bacteroidia > Sphingobacteriales > Sphingobacteriaceae > Pseudopedobacter. The sequence goes on along the minus strand of JACMOI010000080.1, from coordinate 34,716 downwards.
AAAGAAAGAAGCAATGGCCGATTTTTTTATCCAAAATAACGAAGAAGAATTAGTCATCAATCAAGTTCTAGATTTACATAAAAAGCTTTTAATATTGAGTAATGAAAGCTGATTTTTTGATTAAAGTGCCAGAAGGGCTATATTGTTCTTATGGCGATTTTTATATCGACCCTTTAATACCAGTTGCAAAAGCAGTTATTTCTCATGCTCATGGAGACCATGCTCGACCTGGAAATCAGGATGTTTATTGTACGCCCCAAACACAAAAAATTATGCAGCTTCGTTTAAAGAAAAATGCGGCAAAATATTTTAATCCGATAAATTATCATCAACAATTTCAATTAGGTGAAGTTAAACTCAGCTTTTTACCTGCAGGACATATATTAGGTTCTGCTATGATAAAGATGGAGTTTGACGGGGTGATTTATCTGTTTACAGGAGATTATAAATTACAGCCTGATGAAACTTGTGAAGCAATAGAATTTTGTAAAGCTGATGTGTTGATTACCGAAACTACATTTGCGAACCCACTAACTCAACATCCAAATCCTGATGAAGAAATCAAAAAACTAAATGATATTGAAAGCAATATTTTATTGGGAGTTTATGGTTTAGGTAAAGCGCAAAGACTCACTAATCTTATTCATAGATATTGCCCTCAAAAACAAATATCCTTACATTATTCTATTCATCCAGTGCATCAACTTTATCAATCAGAAGGGATCGATTTGGGAAATTTTCAACATTATCAGCGCAAAGCATTCAAAGAAAATTCAAAAAATCAAATCTATATGGTGCCTCCTTTAACTTTCGATAGTTATAATAAAGCGACTGGAGTTGTAAAAATATTCGCCTCAGGCTGGGAAAACCTACAAAGAGGAAATGATGAAACACTTTTTATTTCGGATCATGTAGATTGGAATGATATCCTCCAAACGATTAAAAAAGTAGAACCTAAGGAAGTGTGGACAATTCATGGAGACGGAAGTTCGTTAAAAACATATTTTAGCAACTCTTTAAAAGTGAAAATTTTATAGATGCTTAAAGAACAGGAAGATTATTATATTAATGAAGATGGCAATTTTGTTTTTACAGAAAGTCATCATTTAAAGCGTGGTTTTTGCTGTAAAAATGGTTGTAAACATTGCCCTTGGAATTATAAGAAAAAAATTGATAAAAAAAATTACCAGCAAAAGGAGATTTAATTTAAATTAGCTGTTATGGAGATTGAGAAAGAAATTAAAAGTACCAAGTTTACAAATAATTACCATAAAGCTTCTATTAACATAATTTACACTTATAATTGGCTAAATAACCTCATTAAGGTAGAGTTAGATAAATCAAACATCACCAACCAACAATTTAACATTTTACGCATTTTACGTGGTCAACATCCACAACCAGCTACCATAAATATTCTTAAAGAGCGAATGCTCGATAAAATGTGCGATGCCTCGCGTATCGTAGATAGATTGGTCCAAAAAGACTTAGTAACTCGATCCATCAACCGTAAAGATCGCCGATCTGTCGACATCCAAATTACCGACAAAGGTTTAAAACTTTTAGAAAGTGTTCATATGGAAAATGCAATGATAGAAGGGCTTAAAAATAATATTAACGATGAAGAAGCTCAACAATTGAGCAGTCTGCTTGATAAATTCAGAGGATAAAATTAATTAGAAAAGCAACTTCACTTCAGCTATTTACCGCTAGCCCTGCTTTTCTCTACAAGTCCTTCATTTCGCTCCGCTACATTGTGGGCTTTCCGTTGCAATCAGGTTTATTTAACAAAGGTCATTTTTACTTTTGTACCATCTCATTAAACTAGTTATCAAAAACAAATTTTTAGTTTAGGCTTTATTAGTTAAAATGAAACATTTTGATATCATTATTATAGGCGGCGGACCAATAGGTTTAACCTGCGGGATTAAAGCAAAAGAAGCTGGTTTGACCTATCTTATTATAGAAAAAGGATGCTTGGTAAATTCGATATATAACTATCCTCAAAACATGACTTTCTTCTCCACTTCAGAAAAGTTAGAGATTGGTGGAGTTCCATTCGTATCAAATAATCCAAAACCAACTCGGTCAGAAGCGCTAGAATATTACAGAAGAATAGCTTTAAAATTCGAATTAAACATCCATCTTTTTGAAGAAGTTTTAAAGGTAGATAAAAGTAAAAATTTTATGGTCAAAACATCAAAAGGAGATTATCAAGCTAATAACATTGTCCTTTCAACCGGCTTTTATGACTTGCCAGCTTTAATGAATATACCCGGCGAAAGCTTATCTAAAGTATCACATTATTACAATGATCCACACTATTATGCCATGCAAAAAGTTGTGGTAGTAGGTGCCAGTAATTCATCCGTAGATGCCGCTTTAGAATGTTACCGTAAAGGTGCCGAAGTATCAATGGTAATTCGTGGAGATGAAGTTGGTGAACGTGTAAAATATTGGGTAAGACCTGATGTAGTTAACAGGATTAAAGAAGGAAGTATCAAAGCATATTTCAATGCAAATCTTAAAGAAGTAAGAAATAACGAAGTAGATATTGAAACGCCGGATGGAACAATAACCATTGCAAATGATTTTGTTTTGGCTTTAACAGGTTATCAACCCAATTTTGATTTTTTAGATAAAGTAGGGGTAGAGCTAAGTAACGACGGAAAGAAATACCCTCAACATAATACACAAACCATGGAAACCAATAAAAAAGGTTTGTATCTAGCAGGTGTAGTTTGTGGCGGTATGGATACGCATTTATGGTTTATAGAAAATTCCAGAGAACATGCTGATTTAATTATTGAGAATATTTTAAGTGAACAAAAAATTAGTTAAACCTCGTTTTTCAAAATCAGTTTAATCTTAGTTTTTAAATCAAATAAATCGTTAGCAGCATAAAAAATACGCTCCATTTTCACACCATGATACTCGTGAATAATAAAATTCCTAAAAGATCGTGGAATGTGCCAAGGGTAAGAATATTTTTCCAAAATTGAAATGTCTAAATATTTCACAGCTTCTCCAATGATTAAAAATTGATATTGTACAGCGCTTTGAAGTTTAATGTCACTCAAAAAATTTGCCTCATCAATTCCAGAAACAAATTCTTCAATCAGTTCAATGGCATTAGAAATATGGATAATTCTCTCTTTTAAAGATATCTTATCCATATATTTTTATAAAATCGTTGTCGGCAGATTGTTGAGAAAACTCTTTTAAATAGCCTTTTTCTACTAAATCAATTTTGCGGTTAATAGGTTTTCCTAAAATATATTCTAAGTCTAATAAATCAAACATCGAATATTTTTTATCATCTTTTAGCTCAACCATCAAATCAATATCACTTTTATGGTTGTCCTCACCTCTAGCAACTGATCCAAACAACCAAGCCATATTTACTCTACCATCAAATGCTAATGTTTTTTTTATAGAGTCAATTATATTAATTGAAGATGCTTTTTTGGTGTGATAGACTACTTTTTCTTCGGCTAATTGTAAAGCTTTTAAAGCTATTTCTTCATCCTCTAACTCAAGAACCAATTTGTCTGACAACCAAGCTACTAATAACTCATTTTTATCAATTTCAAAATAAGTAGAAAGTTTAATCACTAAATCCCGATTTGCTTTGCGCAAATCTCTTTCTATTTTACTTAAAATAGCTTGATCAATGTCCAAGTACGCAGAAACAACACGTAGCGGTAATTTTTTGCTTTCTCTTAAATTTTTAATAAGACTACCAAAAGTTTCCATTTTGAACAAATATATTTTGACAAAAATAGTCAAATTTAATTTGTATAAAAAAAATTATTTGATTAAATGTAAAATTTCACCCAACGGTTGATCAATTGCTACCTGAATTCCAGTCATTCCAGCAGCCTCAGCGGCTTCTGCATCAGTCGGTTTATCGCCAATAAAATAGCATTCAGAGGGGTTTAATTGATAATCTTTAGCGCCTTGTAAAAGCATTCCTGGTTTTGGCTTTCTACAATCACATGGTCCAGTAAAATTGGGGTGATGGGGACAATAGTAAATATTAGTAATGGTGATTCCATGTTTAGCATAGTCAGCTTTTAAGTGATCATGCATTTTATTTAACTCATCAACTGTATACCATCCCTTAGCTAATCCTCCTTGATTGGTAGCTACTAAAATTAGGTATCCACGCTTCTGAATTTCAAGAAGGAAGTCATAGTTATGGGTTAAAATTTGAAAATCCTCTAAACGGCAAACATAATCGCCTAACTCTTTATTTATAACACCGTCTCTATCTAAAAATACTGCTCTTGCCATTTGAACCTAATTCTATTTTTGACGAAGTTAATAAATATAAATCAGCATAATTTTTTATTATGCAAGCATTATATATACCAAAATAAGAAACGGTCTAAATTTTGATATTTTTTTATATAATCAATTAAAAATGATGTTTTAATAAGATTTTAGAGATTTATAAGTATGATAAATTTAACTTTTATAGCTGATAAAATTTAAAATTATATAATTAATAGCGCTATTTTTTAATAAAATTATAATTTATAACCGTCCTTTTTCGTATAAATATTAAGGATTTCATAAAAAATCGACTCATTTATTACAGCTGAAATTAAATTCATAATTTAAAGCTCCAAACCCAAACTAAAATAAATTTTAATGAATCAACTTAATCAACAGCCAGAAGGTTTATACGATCCAAAGTTTGAACATGATGCCTGTGGTACCGGATTTATCACGAATATTAATGGTAAAAAGTCACATCAAATCATAGTTGATGCGTTAACTATGCTCGAAAATATGGAGCACCGAGGTGCTTGTGGGTGTGATCCAGATAGTGGTGATGGAGCTGGAATTATGATACAAATTCCTCATGAGTTTTTCTTAGACGAATGTATGATCCATGCAATCGACTTAAAAGAACCAGGAAATTATGGTATAGGTATGATGTTTATGCCTAAGGATGTTCCATCAAGAAAGGCAGTAAGAAAAATAATAGAATCTTGTGCTAAAAAGTTAAACCTTCCGGTTTTAGGTTATAGAAAAGTTCCTGTAAATTCTAATGTAGTCGGCGAAACTTCAAGATCTGTAGAGCCATCTGTTAAGCAAATTTTTATAGGAAAACCTCCGCACATAATTGATAACGATGATTTTGAACGTAAACTTTATATATTAAGGAGATTAATCTCTAGAACTTTAAATGAAACTTTAGCTGAGGGGGAAGGAGAGTTTTATTTTACATCCCTATCATCCAGAGTAATTGTTTATAAAGGTCAATTAACCACTTATCAAGTTCGTCAATATTATTACGATTTGCAAGATGAGCGATTGACTTCTGCTTTCGGAATGATTCACTCGCGTTTCTCTACCAATACTTTTCCATCATGGAGACTAGCTCAGCCCTTCCGCTATATTTCTCATAATGGAGAAATCAATACTTTAACAGGTAACTTAAATTGGTTTTATGCTGGATTAAGATCCTACGTTTCTCCTTTCTTCACTAGCGAAGAAATGGATATGATTATACCTGTAATCGATAATAATCAATCAGATTCTGCTTGTTTAGACAATATAGTTGAGATATTGATGCATTCTGGTCGGTCGCTGCCACATGTAATGATGATGTTAGTGCCAGAAGCTTGGGATGGAAATGAAGCAATGGATCCAATCAAGAAAGCATTTTACGAGTTTCATGCTACTTTAATGGAGCCATGGGATGGTCCAGCAGCATTAACTTTCACCAACGGGAAATTAATAGGTTCAATTTTAGACAGAAACGGTCTCCGTCCATTACGATATGTGATTACCAATGATAATAGAGTAATTGTAGCATCAGAAGCTGGTGTACTAGCTGTAGACGAAAAAACAATCATCAGAAAAGGAAGATTACAACCAGGTAAAATGTTCTTAATAGACATTGAACATGGTCAAATTATTACTGATGAAGAGATTAAATACAAAATAGCTGGTCGTCAACCTTATGGCACATGGTTAGAAAATTATAAAATTAGATTAGAAGAACTTCCAGAGCCAAGAGTTTCTTTTACGGGAATGTCTAAAGAGTCTGTTTACAGGTATCAAAAAGTTTTTGGATATAGCAGGGAGGATATAGAATCCATTATTAAGCCAATGGCCTTAGATGGTAAAGAACCCATTGGTTCTATGGGTACAGACGTTCCTTTGGCTGTTTTGTCAGATCGTCCTCAGCATATTTCAAGTTATTTTAAGCAATTTTTTGCTCAAGTTACTAATCCCCCAATTGACCCAATTAGAGAACGTTTGGTGATGAGTTTGGCAACTTTCATCGGAAACAATGGAAATATATTGGATGAAGATAAAATGCATTGCCATTGTGTGACACTTCAACAACCTATTTTAAAAGATAATGAGTTAGAAAAATTACGAAGTATTGATACTGGCTTATTTCATGCTAAAACATTACAAACCTACTTTAAAGCTGATGGATTATTAGGGTCTATGCAGAACGGAATCGACAGATTATGCCGTTATGCAGAAGATGCGGTAAACGATGGTTTCGAGGTTTTAATTTTATCTGATAGAGCAATTGATTCTGAGCATGCACCAATTCCTTCCTTATTAGCTGTTTCTGCTATACATCATCATCTGATAAAAAAAGGATTAAGAGGTGCGGTAGGCTTGGTAGTTGAAGCAGGTGATATTTGGGAAGTTCACCATTTTGCTTGTTTATTGGCATTTGGTGCTACCGCGATAAATCCTTATTTGGCTTTAGCTTCTATACAAGCATTAAAAGAAGACAAATTAGAAACTGATTTAGATGAAAAAATATTAGTTAAAAACTATGTAAAATCCGTTTGTGATGGATTATTGAAAATATTCTCGAAAATGGGAATCTCGACTTTGCAATCTTATCATGGTTCGCAGGTATTTGAAATTTTAGGTATCAATAAGCAAGTTGTTGATCAATATTTTTGTGGAGCCGTTAGTAGAATTGGGGGACTAGGTTTAGATGAGTTGGCTCGTGAAGCTTTATTTAAACATATTAATGGGTTTAAAGGTGATGCTGATCAACTATTACCAGAAGGTGGTATATATCAGTGGAAACGTAGAGGGGAAGCCCATTTATTTAATCCAACGACAGTCCATCTATTACAGCATGCCACTAAAATGGGCGATTATCATACCTATAAAAAGTATGCTTCAGCTGTAAATAATCAAAAGGATAAAATGTATACTTTACGTGGATTGCTTGACTTCGCAAAACATTTAGAGCCAATACTTATTGATGCTGTTGAATCTGTAGAAAGTATCATGAAGCGTTTTGCAACCGGAGCAATGTCTTTCGGTTCCATCTCCCATGAAGCACATAGTACGCTTGCTATCGCCATGAATCGTATCGGTGGAAAAAGTAATACTGGCGAAGGTGGTGAAGATGAAATGCGTTTTGAAACCATGCCAAATGGTGATTCTATGCGATCTGCCATTAAACAAATTGCTTCTGCAAGATTTGGGGTAACCATCAATTATTTAACCAATGCTGATGAGTTACAGATTAAAATGGCGCAGGGTGCGAAACCTGGTGAAGGCGGACAATTACCAGGCCATAAAGTCGATGATTGGATTGCAAAAGTTCGTCATTCCACGCCAGGGGTGGGATTAATTTCTCCACCTCCTCATCATGATATTTATTCTATTGAAGATTTAGCGCAACTAATTTTCGATTTGAAAAATGCAAATAGAGCAGCAAGAATCAATGTGAAATTGGTTTCTAAAGCGGGTGTTGGAACCATTGCAGCAGGTGTAGCAAAAGCACATGCAGATGTGATTTTAATTGCAGGTTACGATGGCGGAACAGGCGCTTCGCCAATGAGTTCAGTAAAACATGCCGGCTTACCTTGGGAACTTGGTTTAGCCGAAGCACATCAAACATTGGTAAAGAATAAATTAAGAAGTCGCGTTGTTTTACAAACTGATGGACAATTGAAAACTGGTCGCGATTTGGCCATTGCAGCTTTGTTAGGTGCTGAAGAATGGGGTGTAGCTACCGCAGCTTTGGTTGCAGGTAGTTGTATCATGATGCGCAAGTGTCATTTAAATACCTGCCCAGTTGGCGTGGCTACTCAAGATCCTGAATTAAGAAAGCTATTTAGCGGCAGGCCAGAACATGTGGTGAATTTATTCAATTTTATGGCTCAGGAACTACGTGAAATCATGGCTGAATTAGGCTTTAAAACCATTAATGAAATGGTGGGAAGAGTTCAGTTTTTGAAAATGAAAGAAGGTATCACGCATTGGAAAGCTAAAAAATTAGATTTTTCTGCAATGCTTCATCCCATGATTTATCCAAAAGGATTAACGCTTTACAATAGTGAAACGCAAGACCATGGAATGGACGATATCATTGATTGGAAATTGTTAGCAGCTTCAAAAGTAGCTTTAGAAAGTAAAACTCCAGTTTTTGGAACTTTCCAACTAAAGAATACAGATAGAACTGTTGGTACTCTTTTGTCAAATGAGATTGCAAAAATTTATGGCTCAAATGGTCTTCCAGATAATACCATCAATTTTAAATTCTCTGGTTCTGCTGGTCAAAGTTTTGGTGCTTTTGCGGCTAAAGGTATTTCTTTTGAATTGGAAGGTGAAGCAAATGATTATGTGGGTAAGGGGTTATCAGGAGCTCAAATTGCTATTTATCCCGCTAAGGAAAGCACTTTTGTTCCCGAAGATAATATCATTGTTGGAAATGTTGTGCTTTACGGAGCAACTTCTGGAGGGTTGTTTATTAGAGGGCAAGCAGGTGAACGTTTCGCAGTTAGAAACTCAGGTGCTACTGCAGTTGTAGAAGGAGTTGGTGACCATGGATGTGAATACATGACAGGCGGCAAGGCTTTAATCATTGGTAAAACTGGAAGAAACTTTGCGGCCGGTATGAGTGGTGGAATTGCTTGGATATATGATATTGATGGAACTTTTGTTGACAACTGTAACAGAGAAATGGTTGATTTAGACCCTTTAAATGTGAAGGATGAAGAATTAATCATTAAGTTATTAAAGAAACATGATCAATTAACTCAAAGTGCTGTAGCTAAATTTTTAGTAGAACATTGGAATGATGAATCAGCAAAATTCATTAAGGTATTCCCTAAAGAATTTAAAAGAGTATTAGCGGAAAAGCAGCAATTAGAATCAATTTATTAAGATGGGAAAAGTAACAGGATTTAAAGAGTACGGAAGAGAGCTTCCTGAAAAAGTACCTGCTCAAGATAGAGTAAAAAACTACAAAGAATTTATTGGAATGTATTCCGATGAAAAACTCAACGAACAGTCGGCAAGATGCATGAACTGTGGCATTCCATTTTGCCACAATGGTTGTCCACTAGGGAATGTTATTCCCGAGTTTAATGACGCTGTTTATAAACAAAATTGGAAAGAGGCGTATAAAATTTTGAGCTCAACCAATAACTTTCCAGAGTTTACAGGTAGAATTTGTCCTGCACCATGCGAATCTGCTTGTGTGTTAGGAATTAATAAACCGGCAGTAGCCATTGAAGAAATTGAAAAACATATCATTGAGATTGCTTTTGAGCAAGGTTATGTTAAACCATTTTCTCCAATATTAAAATCAGGTAAAACCGTGGCAGTTGTGGGTTCTGGTCCTGCTGGTTTAGCAGCTGCAGTACAATTAAATAAAGTGGGACACCAAGTAACGGTTTTCGAAAGAGATGATCAACCAGGTGGTCTTTTGCGTTATGGAATTCCTGATTTTAAATTAGACAAAGAAGTTGTTCGTCGTCGTGTGAAGATAATGGAGGAAAGTGGAATTGAGTTTAAATGCAATACTGAAATAGGTAAAGATATTGACGCCAGAGATTTAGTGAGAGATTTTGATGCTGTTTGTTTGGCCGGAGGTTCAACCGTTCCAAGAGATTTACCCATTCCCGGAAGGGAATTAAAAGGAGTTTATTTTGCGATGGAATTCTTGAAACAACAAAATAAGCGGGTGAGTGGTATAAAAGTTACGGAGGAAGAAATTTTCGCAAAAGGTAAAGATGTAGTCGTAATAGGTGGCGGAGATACAGGCTCAGACTGTGTTGGAACTTCTAATCGCCAAGGTGCAAAATCAATCACTCAATTTGAATTGATGTTTCAACCGCCAAAAGACAGGACCGAAAATATGCCTTGGCCGCAATATCCAATGCTTTTAAAAACTACTAGCTCACATGAAGAAGGTTGTCAAAGGTTTTGGGGTATAAATACCAAAGAATTTATTGGAGACGAAAATGGAGAGTTAAAAGAATTGAGAATTGTTGATGTGGAATGGGAAACAGATTTCTTAGGTCGGTCAATAAAATTTTCTGAAGTCGCGGGAACAGCAAGAACAATTCCTTGTCAAAGAGTTTTCTTGGCAATGGGTTTCATGAATCCACAATATGAAGGGATGGTAGAACAATTAGGCTTGACCTTAGATGGAAGAAAAAATGTAAACGCTGTTGAAGGAGATTTTAAAACGTCTGTAGGTAAAGTTTTTGCTGCCGGCGATATGCGTAGAGGACAATCTTTAGTGGTTTGGGCAATTTCTGAAGGTAGAGAAGCCGCCAGAAGAATAGATTTATTTTTAATGGGCCATTCTTCTTTAGAAAGTAAAGAAGCTATCGACTTGTTTGAAGAAGCTGATTATTAAAATTTCAAAAGACTGAAATTTTTTAAGGAAATCAGTTTACTGATTTCCTTTTTTTTTAGTGAAGTCTATTTAATAAACTTACTGTAAAAATCCCATAAAACAATTCCAGTACTAATCACGATATTAAATGAATGTTTGGTCCCAAACTGTGGGATTTCTATACAACTATCAATGTTTTGCATCACTTCTTCACTAACGCCGTTGACTTCATTTCCAAAGAAAAAAGCATATTTATCATTTTTTTTAGGACTAAAATCTGTTAAGCTAATGCTGCTCTCGGCTTGCTCGATCGCGATTATTTTAAAATGATTTTCTTTCAGATGATTTACAGCATCAATTACATTTTCAAAATACTTCCATTCTATAGATTGAGTAGCTCCGATGGCTGTTTTTTCTATTTCGCGATGAGGTGGCTGGGCCGTAATACCACATAAATAAATGGCTTCAATCGCAAAACCATCCGCCGTTCTAAATGCCGAGCCTACATTGTTTAAACTACGTACATTATCCAAAACAACTATAACAGGAAGTTTCTGTTGCTCTTTAAACTCATCAACACTTACACGGTTTAGCTCGTCAAGCTTTAGTTTTCTCATAGTACAAAGATAATAGGGAGAAATGAAATTGCCATCAACCAGATAATTTATTGGATATTTGTAGCAATGAAAAATTCTGACTCCATTAAAGAAACCCTAAAGCGATTAAATATCCACGAGTTAAACGAGATGCAAATAGCAACTCAAAAAGCTATTGACGCCCATAAAGACGTGATGGTATTATCTTCCACAGGCTCTGGAAAAACACTGGCTTTTCTTTTACCTCTTTTAAATAGATTGGAAAAGGATTTAAAGAAAGTTCAGGTTTTGGTGATTATACCATCTCGCGAATTGGCTTTACAGATTGAGCAGGTTTTCAGGTCTTTACAATCGGGTTTTAAGGTAACTTGTATTTATGGGGGACACAGTACAAAAACAGAAAGTTTAAGTTTATCAGAAACACCATCGGTGATTATCGGTACACCTGGAAAAATTTCTTATCACATTAAACATGAAAACTTTGATCCCACGGAAGTGGAATATTTGGTGTTAGATGAGTTTGATAAATCCTTGGAACTAGGTTTTCAGGTAGAAATGGAAATGATCATCGAGAATCTGGTCAACATCAAACAAAAGATATTAACCTCGGCCACAAAAATGGAAGAAGTGCCAGCATTTGCTCAGGTGAATAACCTAGCAATGGTGAATTTTCTTTCTGATGAACAGCAATCGCCAGAATTAGCTTTAAAGGTTTTACATACCAAATCAAAAGACAAGTTAAAGTTATTAATGCAGGTAGTTTCAGAACATCCCGAAGGACCAACATTGATTTTCTGTAACCATCGTGAGGCGGCTGAGCGTGTAAGCGATATATTATGGGATAAAGGAATGAGTAACGGGATTTACCATGGAGGCATGGATCAGCCTGATCGAGAAAAAGCATTGGTGAAATTCAGAAACGGAACGCATGCGGTTTTGGTGACTACTGATTTGGCTTCTCGCGGATTAGATATTCCTGATGTGCAACAAGTCATCCATTACCAAATTCCGTTTACCGAAGAATCTTTTACCCATAGAAACGGAAGAACAGCCCGAATGAAAGCGAGCGGAAAAGCTTATTTACTTTTAGCCGATGAGGAATATGCCCCAGCATACGTTTTAGAACCTATTGAAGAAGTTACGGAGATTGAAGATTTTAAACTATTTGAGCCGAGTAGGTGGGCTACTATTTATTTTGCTGCTGGCAAAAAGGATAAGATTAACAAAATTGATATTGTGGGCTTACTTTATAAAAAAGCGAATTTGAATAAAGACGAGATAGGCTTGATTGAAGTTTTTGACCACATGAGTTATGTTGCGGTGAATCGAAAAAGAGTAAACCAAGCGCTGAGCTTGATAAGAAATGAAAAAATTAAAGGTAAGAAATATAAAATTGGGGTAGACGAATAACCTCCAATTATCCATCCTTATTAAATGCTATAAAGTGAACCCTCTTAATTTGCGAAGAGGGTTTTTTCCTTTTTAAGCGGATAGTAGGAAGCTATTAAAATTTAGCTATTTTTAGAAATTATTGACTCATCCTTTCTGAGATTTTTTAGTCAATATTCTTACACACTTAAATGAAGAGACCAATTAATTACCTATGCCTTTTGTGGGTTATTTTTTCTTTTTTTCTTATCGATAGCCAGGTTTTTGCCCAAGGTTCTTCAAACAAGGGTACTGATTTTTGGTTGGGATATGGTAAACATACCTCTGTAGGTAATATGGTTTTGTACATTACTTCAGATGTAAATACAAAAAGTACGGTTACTATACCCGCTCTTAATTTTTCTCAAACTGTTGATGTCGTAGCCAATACTGTTGTTCCGGTGGATATTCCAACTGCAGCACATTTAAACGTTTTCGGCCTTTCTCCAAATGGAATTCATGTGACTTCTTTAAAACCCATTATTGTTTACGCCCATATTTATGATAGTTCAGTGTCTGGGGCAACATTAGTTCTGCCTGTTAACACCTTAGGAAAAGATTATTATTCTATTAATTATACGCAAATATCTAATTCTAAAGGAGCTGTCTCTTGGTTTTTTGTAGTGGCTGTAGAAGATAAAACAACTGTGGAAATAACACCATCTGGCGATACTCAAAATGGATGGGCAGCCAACACTACTACTCAGATAACCTTAAATAAAGGGGAAATTTATAATGTTTTAGGAAATTATACGGATAATGGTAGTAATTCTAGTGGGGTAGACTTAACAGGATCTAGAATAAAATCTATATCTTCTAACGGGACCTGTAAAAAAATTGCTGTATTTTCTGGGAGTAGCAAAATCGCTATTAATTGTTTGAATTATAATTTTATAGGAGCTAATCCCGGATCCGCAGATAATCTTATTCAGCAAGCATACCCAACTGCTACATGGGGTAAAAATTTTATCACAGTACCGCAAATGGAGCGCAACTTTGTGATTTATAGAATTTTAAAAAGTGATGTTAATGCGGTTGTAAAGCGGAATGGGGTAGTTGTAAATTTTACTAATAATTTTTATTATGATTTTGCCTCACAACAAATAGATGAAATAAGTTCTGATAAACCTATTCAGGTGGTACAATATGCTGTTACACAAGGAAAGTCAATCAGTTGTAACGGAATAAGTGGCGATGTTGGTGATCCAGAAATGATTTACCTAAATCCTTTAGAACAAACACTCACCCAAATTACCATGTACTCTACTGGCAGATTTAAAATATTAAAACATTTTATAAATGTGGTCATTAAAACGGATGGCGTTGCTAGTTTTAAATTAGATGGTATAAATACATCAAGCAGCTTTTCGCCAGTTCCAAATAATGCTGCTTATTCTTATGCTAAAATATCAGTACAAGAGGGAACACATAACTTATCTTCCGATGTTGGTTTTAATGCAATTGCTTATGGTTTTGGAAATGCAGAATCTTACGGATATTCAGCAGGTGCTAATTTAACGGCATTTGGTGTGGTTCCAATTGATCAAGTAAATAATGAAGTGGTACAAACAGGCTGTGTAGGAAATGCTTATACATTAACTGTAAAATTACCCTATCAGCCTGTAGATATTAACCTAGATAAAGGAGATGGTAATGGTTCAAAACCAATAACTCTTGTGCTAATTAGCAAAAATACCAATGTTAACGGAGAAATCACCTATACCTATTTATTGGCAAAAGATTTAATTTTTACCCAGCCAAATACCTATAATTTTACGGCCAATGTGATTAAACCAACAATAGATGCTTGCGGCACTGGAGATGAGTTTTCTTTTGATTTAATTATCAACCCAAAACCAGTTTCGGCTTTTACCGCCCCAGCACAAAGCTGTGTAAATAGTGAAGTCTCATTTGTTCATCAGACTGATCCAGATGAGGCTTCCGTTACAAATTATTTATGGGATTTTAATGCAGAGGGCATTTCCACTTCAAAAGACCCAAAATTCACATTTACGACACCAGGAATTAAAAAAGTAAAATTTTCCATTAAATACAATACAGGTTGCTGGTCTGATGTGGTTACAAAAGATGTCCTAGTAGTGGCTTTACCTGTCGCGAAGTTTACGACAGCTTTGCCAAGCTGCCAAGGGATTGCTTTACAGTTTGCAGATCAATCCTACACAGGAAATGGAGTTATCAATAAATGGAATTGGGATTTTGGCGATCCAACATCTCCTAGTAATTCTTCAACGATTCAAAATCCAACCCATATTTTTAATACCGCAAAAACTTATAATGTTACTTTAACTATCACCACAGATTTAGGATGTTCTCAAACAATCGTAAATCCAATTACCATTCAGCCATCTCCAATTCCCAATTTTGAAACACCTAACGTTTGTTTGGATGATGCATCAGCTCAATTCACCAACACCACTACCATTTCGGATAATTCTAATTTAACCTATAAATGGAATTTTGGCGATCCAACTTCTACAACAAACACCTCAGCGCTTAAAAATCCTTCACATAAATATCTGGCAGCTGCCGATTATAATGTGAAACTAATTGTCACCAGTGCTGTGGGATGTGTGGCTGAAATTACAAAGGTTTTTACGGTAAATGGAAGTACTCCTAAATCGGCATTTATAGCTCAAAACGAAAATATTCTATGTTCCGATCAGTTTGTGGCTTTTAAAGATAGCTCCTCAATTGATTTTGGACAAATAACCAGAATAGATTGGTATTTTGATGATGCTACACCAACGATTGTAGAGACAGATAATCAACCTGCAAAAAGAGCAGATATTCCAAAGATATACACCCATAAATACCCCACTTTCTTTAGCCCTGCTCAAAGAAAGGTGATTGTTAAAATGACAACCTATTCTGGTAATTCAGCTACTTGTATAAGTACAATTTCGAAAGAGATAATTTTAAAGGCGGTTCCAAAGGCTGATTTTTCTATTCCCAATTCTTGTTTGCCTGGCGGAGATGCGCAATTTAAAAATGCCTCTACTTATTTAGGCGGAGTATCAAATATGAGCTATAGTTGGAATTTCGGAGATTCTACCTCAACCAATAATACAGCCACAAACCAAGATCCTGTTCATCATTATACTGTAGCTGGAAATTATATAATCACTCTAATAGTAACTTCAGCAAATGGATGTACAGCAATGGTTAGTAAAGTCTTTAAAGTTGAAGGCGCAATACCTGTTCCTAATTTTTCAGTTTCAAACGAACTTAGCTTATGTAGCGATCAAAAAGTTTTATTTACAGATTCAACTACCCTAAGTTTTGGTGAATTGTCAAAAATTGAATGGTATTTTGATAATGAGAGTTTTCCAAATAATGCTAATTATCAATTGATAGATAATTCTCCTTTACTTAGAAGTGCGACTAGTAAAACTTATGAATTTTCTTATCCAACTTTCAACTCTCCATTCACAAAAAACGTTAATGTAAAGATGAAAGTCTTTTCGGTAAATGGTTGCGAAAGTGAATATATCAAAACAATTATTTTAAAAGCTGTTCCAAATGTGATCTTTAATATTATTCCTCAGGTATGTGAGGAGAAACCTCCATATTTAATTACCCAAGCAGCAGAAATTACGGGCTTTTCAGGTTCAGGAAATTATAGTGGAAAAGGGATTAGTAGCAGTGGCTTGTTTTCTCCTTTTACTGCCGGTGTTGGTACACATCCCATCACATATACTTTTACAGGGGACAATGGATGCCTCAATATTAAAACACAAAATATCACGGTAAATCCTACACCAACAGTTGATGCAGGACCCGACCATACCATATTGATAGGTGGAGAAGTCAAATTAGATGCTATTGCATCTGGAAAAAATGTGACCTATAAATGGACACCATCGGGTTATTTAGATCATGATGATATTTTAAATCCAATTGCATCACCAAAGGAAGATACTAAATATACGCTAACAGTAACCAGCGATGATGGATGTATAATCATAGATGATGTTTTTATAAAAGTTTTGAAATACCCAGAAATACCAAACACTTTTACGCCCAATGGAGATGGTGTGAATGATACTTGGAGCATAAAATATCTAGAAAGTTATCCATCATCAACTGTAAAAATATTTAATAGGTATGGTATAGATGTGTTTCAAGCTGATAAATACACGCAGCCTTGGGATGGAAGGTTAAATGGAGTGGATTTACCAACTGGAACTTACTACTACATTATTACGGCTAATAATGGGAGCTTAAAATACACGGGCTCCGTATTATTAGTAAGATAAAACTAAAATCATTGTTTTAGAGTATATGATAATAGTTTTAAGATAATTTTAAAGTGATTACTAGGTTTATTTTTAATTAAACTGCTCAGCGCTAAAATTTTAGATGAAATTATTTTTTACAAGCTTATCCCTTTTATTTATTTGCTCATTAAAAATATTTGCACAAAATATTTCTAATGAAGGGACTGAGTTTTGGGTTTGTTTTGCATCTCATATTCCTGCGGGGAATATTAATAATCCACAATTAGCATCTCTATCAGTTTTTATAACTTCTAAATATAATACAAGTGGGGTAGTGACTTGTGGGACTAATTATTCTGTACGCTTCAACGTTACAGCGAATACGGTAACCGAGGTTAAGGTTGATAGGAATGCTTCTTATTTACCCACTATGGGTACTTATATCAATCAAGGAATACGAGTTTTAATCGATGCTGGTCAGCCAAAGGCTGTCGTTTATGCCCATGTTTTTGCAGGGGCAAGATCAGCAGCTACTTTAGTGTTACCAGTGGAAGCTTTAGGGCAAAAATATTACACAATCGCTTATAGTCAACAGTACAACACAGGAGGTTCGAAATCTCAGTTCGAAGTTGTTTGTGTGGAGCCCAATACAAAATTGAATATTACCCTAAGACTCAATGGCGTAGTGCAACCAACTCCATTAACGGTTACATTAGCTAATGTAGGTGATGTTTATCAATATCAAAATGACCAAGATATTAGTGGGACTCTTATAGAAGTTGATGCCAGTACCTCAAGTTGTAAGCGGTTTGCGACATTTTCTGGAAGTTCTGCCTTAGCTATCTTAGCGCCTGGCTGTTTCCCTTCCGGAAGCAACACTAATACCGCTCTTAATCCATCTTATGATCCCTTATTTCAGCAGCTGTATCCCTTAGAAAGCTGGGGGCAAAAATTTCCTTTAATCCCATTTTCTGAAAGAAATACAGGTGCTATTTTTAGAATTTTAGCGTCAGTAAATAACACCACTGTTAGTATAGCAGGTTCAAATGTTTCATTAAATGCAGGTGAGTTTTATGAAACAAAACCACTCACCGATGTAGGTTTAATTACTGCTGATCAACCAGTAATGGTTGCTGAATATGCTTTAACAGAATACTGTGCAGATTCTAGAAACTACGGAAGAACCAAGATTCCTAGTGATCCAGATATGGTGATTCTAAATCCGTTGGAGTACAGCATCAAGGACGTAACGATGTATTCATCTACCAAATTGGCCATTACCGAGCAATTTATAAACGTGATGATTCCAACAACTGGAGTTAAGTCATTTAAAATTAATGGGACAGATTTTAGTGCCAGATTTAGTCAAGTACCAGGGAATAATCTCTATTCATATGCCCAAATTAATTTAACGCTCATTGGGGGGACTAACTTTAACTTAACTGCTGATGTTGGCTTTAATGCCATGGCCTATGGTTTTGGTGATTTCGAATCTTATGCATACTCTGCAGGTACTAATTTAGCAGCTTCTACTTTTGTTAATGCGGTAAGACCAGGCACAAATGAAGCTATTCCAAATGCTTGTACAGATGAGAAATTTGATTTCAAATTGGTTTTACCTTATATGGCCACTAAATTAGTTTGGACTTTAGAAGCTGGTGATCCTACATTTACACAAGTAGGACGAAATTTAGTAGCCAAACCAATTCCTATAAATGGAAAATTATTATTTGAGTATCGACTGCCAGTGAGTAAAATTTATACCACAACTGGCAAAAAGAAGATAACGATAGTTGCCACGCAGCCAGCATCTGCAGGTGGTTGCCCATCTGGTGATGTCACTCTAAATTTTGATTTTATAATCTATGATCCACCACCATTAACAGAATTTAATCCCAATGAAAAAGGTTGTATCAATACATCAGTCGCTTATACTCTAAAAAATCCGTCAGCTGATATTTTAAATTACTTTTGGGATTTTGGTGATGGAACACCCCAATCAACAGAAAAAAATCCTAATCATGTTTTCACCACTACGGGCATTAAACAGGTCTCATTATATGTTAAAAACGATGTTGCTTGTGTTTCGAATGTTTTTTCTTTACCCATAGAAATTTTCGCCCAACCAGTTGCTAGTTTCTCAATAGAAAATGTTTCATGCGTTCAACAAAATATTCAATTTACAGATAATTCTGCCCAAAATGGAAACAGAGTCACTTCTTATTTATGGGATTTTGGTGATAGCACCACTTCTGATATAAAAAATCCTATTCATATTTATCAAAAACCTGGTAATTATGTAATTACAATGAAAATATCGACAGAAGCAGGGTGCGAATCAATAATCAGCAAATCGAAAACTATTTATGGTTCGCCTGTGATAGATTTTGCTGATCCAGCAGCCTGTTTTTCTGATCAAGTAAAATTTGTAGCTATCACTACTTCATTAGATGTAAATACCTATCAATGGGATTTTGGTGATGGAACTCCTATAAGCGCTGCCAGTTCTAGTCCAGAAGTTTTACATCAATATGCCTCGCCAAATATTTATACGGTGAAATTAATTGCAGTTTCATTTAATGGATGTAAAACAGTTTTTCCAAAACAAATTACCATAAGTGGAAGTCAGCCTAAAGCTGATTTTAATGTCATTAATATTAAAAAACTATGTAGCAATCAACCCGTTCAATTTCAAGATTTATCAAAAGTTAATCCTGGCAAAATCACCAAATTAGAGTGGATTTACAATTATACGGGCTCATTAACGGATAGTGTAACTACCATAATAAATCCTAAGCCCAATGCTATTTATCAATTCAAATATCCAGCTTCTAAAGATGATTTGACTTATAAAGTACGTTTAAGGGCTTATTCTGGCGCTATTTGCTTTAAAGATTATCCTCTTGACATTAAAATAAAAGGCAGTCCTGATGTTAGGTTTGATCCTATACCAAGTACGTGTTTGAATATTAATCCATTCAAAATTAAGGAAGCCACAGAGCTTAGCGGAATTAAAGGATCGGGAGTTTTTACTGGCAAGGGGGTTTCACCCGATGGCTATTTTAACCCTATAGACACAGGATTGGGAACCTCTGAAATTACCTATACTTTTACAGCGACTAACGGTTGCACTGATACAAAAAAGCAAAATATCACAGTTTTTCCCGTTCCAATAATTTCTATTGGAGCCGCCGATGCAGTAATTTTATTAGGTGGGCAAACCATCCTTAAAGCAAGCGCCAAAGGCGAAGGCTTAAGTTATCAGTGGCAACCTTCTTCAGGTTTGAGTAACGATAAAATACTAAATCCAATTGCTTCTCCAAAAGAAACAACCACCTATAATTTAACTGTAACATCTTCAGATGGTTGTATAGAAACAGCTCAAGTTAACGTTATTGTTGCCGGATTACCTGAAATTCCAAATACTTTTACACCTAACAACGATGGTGTTAACGATACTTGGAATATAAAATATTTAGAAACTTATGTTAATGCAAAAATTACCATATTTAACAGATTTGGCAATCCCGTATTTAACTCAACAGGCTATGATGTCCCTTGGGATGGAAAAACGAAGGGTAAAGAGGTACCCGTTGGCGTTTATTATTATATTATTGATCCAAAGAATGGGGATAAACCATTCACGGGTTCTGTTACGGTGATTAGATGAGATTTTTCAAAATTTTTATTATTCTGATTGGTATTTGCAAAATTACGGTTGCTCAACAAAAGCCTCAGTATACTCAATATATTTTAAATAATTATATCATCAACCCTGCAATTACGGGTATTGAGAACTATATAGACGTAAAGGCAGGTTATCGGCAGCAGTGGACAGGTTTACAAAATGCTCCCGTTACTTCTTATTTAACTGCACATATGCCATTGGGTAAAAGTAACGATTGGGGTAGCGCAACCTCTTTCGGTATGGTGGGAGAAAATCCTTTAGGTAAAAGTTATAAAAGTGATTATCAAGCTTCTGATCCTCATCATGGAATAGGAATTGTTGCCGTAGTTGATAAAACAGGTCCGTTGAGTAATACTACTTTCGATATCACCTACGCCTATCATTTAGGTTTAGCGCCACGTTTAAACTTAGCACTGGGTGTTGGAGCAGGGATATCAAAAGTGAGTTTAAATACCGCAGATTTAACTTTAGAAAACCCCATTGATCCTGCAATCGCTAACAGTGGGACGATTAATCGTTTAAAGCCAGATATTAATATTGGTGTTTGGTTGTATTCTGCTGAGTTTTTCTTTGGAGCGTCGGTTCAACAGTTGTTGCCTCAAACTTTATCTTTTTCAGATAATTCTAGCTATAATTCTGGTAAAACTGTTCCTCATGCTTTTGTAACCACAGGATACAGGTTTTGGTTAAATGATGATATCACCGTGATTCCCTCGGTGATGGTAAAGTACGTTAAGCCAGCACCTTTAGGGATAGATTTTAATACCAAAATAGCTTTTAGAGATAAAATTTGGGTGGGTGGGGCTTATAGAAAAGACGATTCTTTTTCTGGATTATTGGGTTTCAATGTAGGCTCATTATTCAACGTAAGTTATTCGTATGATTTTACAACGTCCGCATTAAATACAGTATCAAGAGGAACGCATGAAATCGTTTTAGGATTAATGTTAAATAATCATTATAAAGTTACCTGTCCACAAAAACTTTGGTAAGAATTATCCTTTGCTGCAACTTAAAATAATTTCCATATTTTTTTGTATTCTTAACATTAAGAAGGTTTTTAAATATAAAAACTCACTTTAGGGATTAATCTAAAGCTCTTTTCTTAACCTTGCCACAGGAATCCCCATTTGTTCTCGGTACTTAGCAACAGTTCTTCTGGCAATATTGTAACCTTTGTCTTTTAGTATTTCAGTTAATTTTTCATCAGCCAAAGGCTTAGATTTATCTTCTCTACCAATACATTCTTCCAAAATTTTCTTCACCTCTTTATTAGAAACTTCTTCACCACTTTCGGTTTGTATCGCTTCAGAAAAGAATGATTTCAGAAGGTAAGTTCCAAACTCTGTTTGTACATATTTTGAATTGGCTACCCTAGAAACTGTGGAGATATCCATACCAATTCTATCGGCGATATCTTTTAAAATCATGGGTTTTAAATGACGTTCATCACCATCAAACAAGAAAAAATTATATTGATAGTTCATAATCGCATTCATGGTTTTCAACAACGTTTGTTGACGTTGTTTAATGGCATCAATAAACCATTTTGCCGAATCAAGCTTTTGTTTCACAAACTGAACTGCTTCTTTTAATTTTTTGTCTTTTTCAGACGTTTTATCATAATGATCGAACATTTCTTGGTAAGATTTACTCACCCTAAGTTCTGGCGCATTTTTAGAGTTTAATGTTAAAATTAAAACACCATCATTCTTCACGATATGAAAATCAGGAATAACTTGCATCTGTTTTAAATTAGATGCACCCGAATCGCCAGGTTTTGGGTTTAATTTTAAAATTTCTCCAACAATATCTTTCAATTCGTCTGAATCAATATTCAAACTCTTTTCCAGCTTATCATAATGCTTTTTGGTAAACTCTTCTAAATAATCTTCAACAATTTGTATAGCCTTTTCAATCAGGATATTACTTTGATCTTTTTTTCTGAGTTGGATAAGTAGACATTCTTGTAAATCTCTCGCACCAATACCCGAAGGATCAAAAGTTTGTATAACTTTTAATAAATCTTCAACTTCTTCGTCTTCTGCAAGAACATTTTGCGAGAAAGCTAAATCATCAATTAAAGAGGGTAGAGGTCTTCTCAAATATCCATCATCATCTAAACTGCCAATTATTTGCTGGGCAATCAGGTACTCTTTATCATCTAAAGGCACTAAATCTAGTTGAGCCTGCAGATTTTCAAAGAAGGTGTTACTAACAGCAATTGGGAGTTCTTTTTTATCTTCATCGTCGTCATTGTTGTCGTATTTGCTACCGTAGTCATTGATGTTATCATCTTGCAGGTAATCATCTACATTAAATTCATCAAAATTTTCTTCACTTTCTTCACCTTTAAAATCATCAGGATCTTTATCCGGATACTCTTCTACAGGTTCATTCATGTCTGCTAAACTGGTATCTTCTAGCGCAGGATTTTCTTCCAGCTCTTCCTTAATTCTGCTATCTAAAGACACCGTAGGAACTTGAAGCAATTTGATGAATTGTATCTGCTGTGGTGATAATTTTTGTAGAAGCTTTTGTTGAAGATTTTGTTTAAGCATAAATATTGAAGTATCTCCAAAGTTAATCAAAGGAATTAAAATGTCGTATGAATTTTTGAGCCTTTATTAAGAAATAAAATAGTCCAATTAGTTTTCATTTATTTAATTTAGTTTTTCATCAATAAAATTTAAATATGGGATTTGTTAAAGAATTTAAAGATTTTACAGTAAAAGGTAACCTTGTCGATATTGCGATAGGTTTTGTAATGGGTGCTGCCTTTATAAAAGTAACATCATCATTTATTAATGGCATGGTAATGCCTTTGGTGGGGATGATTAAGGGGAAAGATTTTTCTGACTGGCGATATGTACTAAAACCAGCTGAAATTGCAGCCGATGGAACTGGAAAATTAGGCGAAGTTGCAATAAAATATGGCGAGTTCTTAACTGTAACTTTAGAATTTATAATTGTAGCTTTTTTTATGTTTTTGTTGGTGAAGTTTGTAAATAAAATGAAACGCAAAGAAGAAGAAGCACCTTCGGTACCTCCTGCACCTAGTAATGAAGAAACGCTATTGTCGGAAATAAGAGATTTATTAAAGTCCAAATAAATTTCGATTCATTTTTGCAATTAAAGAAAAACAAGCCTATATTTGCATTCTTGTTTTAAAACAGAGATTTATAATACAGCATCATGAAAAGAACATTCCAGCCTTCTCAAAGAAAAAGAAGAAATAAACACGGTTTCAGAGAAAGAATGTCTACCGCAAATGGTAGAAGAGTTTTAGCTTCTAGAAGAGCAAAAGGCAGAAAAAGATTAACAGTATCAGACGAACGTCGTCACAAAGCATAATTTTGTTTGCTTAATTATCATTTGATAATTACCGACGTTTAAATCTGTTTAAGCCCTCGGTAAATGGCATCCAAAATATATAGTTTTCAAAAAGAAGAACGGTTATGTAGTAAAAAGTTGCTAAAGAAGCTTTTTAATAGCGGTTCTTCTTTTTTATTGTACCCATTTAGAGTGACTTGGATTCATTCTTCAAGTTTGGATCAAGATTTTCCTGTTCAGTTATTAACTGCAGTTCCAAAAAAACGCTTTAGGTCTAGTGTTGACAGAAACGCTATTAAACGAAAAATTAAGGAAGCTTATCGCTTGAGCAAAGGACAGTATCTTTATCCTGAGTTACAAAACAATAAAATTTTATTGAGTTTAAATTATGTTGGTAATCAAATTCACGATTTTGATTTTATCCAAAAGAAGCTTTTAGCGACCTTTAGTTTATTATTAAAAAAATTGGAAGAGCATGAAAATCATTAAAAATATTATAGGATTATTATTTTTGATTTTAATCAAAGCTTATCAATACTTAATTTCTCCTCTAACTGGTGCATCATGCCGTTTTAGTCCTACTTGTTCTCAATACGGAGTCGAGGCTATTAAGAAATATGGTCCTTTTAAGGGTGGTTTTCTTACTTTAAAACGATTAGGAAGGTGCCATCCATGGAGTCATAAACATGGTTATGATCCGGTTCCTTAATTTTTATTAAAATTGTACAATGGCACTAATTTTACAAATTGAAACGGCAACTCAAACTTGCTCTGTCGCTTTAGCAAAAGACGGAGTTGTTTTAGATTTTATCGAACGTACAGAAAGAAATATTCATGCATCAGTTATCACTCTTTTTATTGATGAATTGATGAAGAAAAATAACTACCAGTTTTCGGATTTAAATGCAATTGCAATTAGTATGGGTCCGGGTTCTTATACAGGCTTGAGAATAGGCGTTTCTACTGCAAAGGGTTTGTGTTATGCCTTAGATATCCCCTTGATTGCTATAAACACTTTAGAAGCGATGTCATCAGGGTTTTTGAGCAATCATTTCTCAGTTAATCCTGATACTTTGTTTTGTCCCATGATAGATGCTCGAAGAATGGAAGTTTATTGTGCCATTTATAATTCAAAAACAGCTGTTGTTTTAGAAACTAAAGCAGAAATCATTGATGAAAATAGCTTTAAAGAAGTGTTAGATAGTCATGTAATTTATTTCTTTGGAGATGGTGCCACGAAATGTGAATCTTTTCTAAGTACTCATTTGAATGCTAGATTAATTGATGATTTTGAAAATTCAGCTAAATATTTATCAGCAATAGCTCATCAAAAATATCTTCAAAAAGATTTTGTAGATGTAGCGTATTTTGAGCCTTTTTATCTAAAAGATTTTATTGCAGGGAAAAAGAAATCGAACTAATTATTTCGTTTATTATTCTTTTTTCTCCTAGTTTTAATTTGTTTAGCCTTTTTTTGAGCCGCTCTTTTATCTTTTTTAGATAAGCGTACTACAAATCCAGTTTCTTCATCATTTAAACCAGGAATTTCGTCAGCGTTACCAATGGTTTGCATTTTTCTACCAAACTTCACATTCAATCCTAAATAAAAATTTGCTTTAGAGTTTCCAGCCGAGTTTAAATCCTTTTTAAAATAGCTCTTTGCTAGCTGAGAAGAAGGAAATATAGATTCAGAGCCTAAATAAAACTCAGCATTTGCTGATTGAATAAGTATTTGGCTTCCAAAATTCCATAGCGTTCTAAAATCATAAATTTGGTTGAAACTAAATACAAAAGCATTTCTTCTTAGGTTATTAAGAAGTGCAATTTGTCCATTTTGATTAAAGACACTTTTAGAGATTACAAAAACTGGGGTGTAAAAATCGAAATTTTTAGATGCAGCAAAATCTAACTTTGTATCAATTAAAGAGTTAAATCTTTTTTTGCTTTCATTGTTATTCATAATTTTTCCAAAGTCACTAAAAAATCTAGAGCTTGCATCATTTGAGTTTGCATTTTCAACTCTAATAGTATTATCAAAATTGTAATATGATGTCTTTTTACTCCAATGTATAAATCCTAAATCCTTGATATTGAAAGTTAGATAGGTTCCTTTTTTAGAAGTGTAAGAAACTCCAGCACTTATTGCAGCGCCCATGTTTCTTAAATCAGGTAGAATTTTCTTATAAGTAAAACTATCTCTCCCAAAACTCGAAGTGTAGTTTCCAACTAGGGGTACTTCAAAAGAATTATTCGAAAAAATTTGAATACCAGATGATTGTATATCAATTTTATTGTAAGTAGCACCATCTAATAAGCTAAATTTTCCTCCAAAAGCCCATTTATCATTATAATTTTCTCTATAGTTTACACTTAGTTGCCAGTAGGATTGATTGTATCCATTGCTATTTAAAATATCTTGATAAGATGATTTTTTAAAATTTTGATAGGAGTCCAATAAGGCAAAAGTCTCATTAGTGATATTTCCATTTGCCTCGTCTTTAAATTGGAGTGAAAAACCTAACTCTCTGTTGTAATCTAAAGTTCTAAAAATCCTGTAATTAAATAAATATAAATTTCCATTAAGATTGATTTGATTGGAATTTGCGTTGCCAAGGGTGACTTTAGAAAAATCGGCGCCTATTAAAGTCTTATTAATGAGTAGGTTTTTAAAAGAATTGGTAGCATCTCCTTTAAAATAAATAAAAACATTAATAGCAGGAAGCATGGTGACTTGATACTTTCTACTCAAATCTATTTGAAAACTTTTTTGAACAGGATTTTCTGAGGCATCGTATAAAGTTCCGGAATGAGTAAGTGAAATATTTTGCGCCCAAGAAAGTATTGGCGTCAAAATAATAAAGAACAGAAATAAACTTTTCTTCATCTCTAAATTTAATTTTTAAAAGTTAAAATTGCTATTTTTTATTTGATTGCGTAAGCGAGTCAATCATCAATGAATCAACTTTTGGCAGCAATTGACCTTGGTAGGGTATTTTACTCATATATAGATTGGTAAAGAATCGGTCTTTGTCTGAACTAAATTGAATCGCCAAACCATAAATATCTGTCCATTTAAAATCGTCACTTTTAAAAGCCGTATAAGAAGTAGAATTTAAAAAGGAACTGATAATAGCTTTTGAATTGCTGTTATGGATAAAATAAAATATATTCCCCTGATTTGATAAATATTGCTGAAAAACAATGTTTTTATCCGTTCTGATTAAGAAATCTTGCTTTTTATAACTATTTAAAAATCTTTTTAAAGCACTGCTATTATTTGCAACAATTAGATGGTTTTCTACAATTGCATAATAAGGTCTGCGGAAATACTTGAATGGGTCGCCTAAGAAATAATAAAGTAAAAATGAATCATCAAAGTGTTTAATTTGATCTTCAGATGGAGAACTGATAGTGGATAATAAGAAGGATAACCGGTTGGTATTATTTGTTTTTACAATTCCAATTTTATCGCCAGAGGCTAATTGGACAACACCAAACTCGTTTGCTAAAACTGGTAACAATTCTTGATCAATATTTATAGAATGTTTAGTTCTTATATTTTCTAACTGAGTTTTTAGTTTTTCTGATTCTTTTCTTAAAATAAATAAATTATCTAAACCTTTTCTAAACCTTTTAAAATCTGAGACATAAAAAAAAGAATAATCTGCTGCATCATTCGGAATAATATTCCGCAAAGTATTTTGTCCAGGCTGTTGATTTAAGAATAGATTGAAATAGTTAGTCGCTTTTTGATTCACTTCAGTAATCCCGCTAAACATAAAAGCATTGCTTTGATAATTGATGTTTAAAGAAGCTGTTGCATCGATAGATTTTAATGAAAAAGTCTCTGCAGGATTTTTTCTGGAGGAGAAATTATTTAAAAAATTAGGGAGCTTAGCAAAATTGATGTAAAGATTGGCAATTGAATTTCTATTTCTTGGATTCGTAAAATCTATCTTGAATTGGTTAGCAGATTTCCCATTTGTTAATTTCGCTTTGCTTTCTTCAACTAAGCTTTTGTCAAAACTTCCTATCAATGTTTTTTGATGGATATAGAAGTGGAAATTAGATTGATTACTGAAAGCAATTTGATAGGAATGATCTGAAGCAGATGAATCTTTGATTATTTTATATTTCGTCTTTATTAACTCAATCATTTCAGATTCTGATAAATTCAAATCTTTACCAAAAGGGGCAATTATTAAAATATTTGACTTACTTTTTCCTGTTTGATGAATAGAAAAGAACAAATCACTTTTATTAAACACGCCAGATATTGATTTATCATCAACAAATATTCTTTTTAATGCACCTAAATGATCTATACTTTGGTTTCCTAAAACGTCTTTAAAAAGACCAAAATCTTTAAAAATATCGTAAAATGAGTTTTCATTTTTATATTCAAAAACTAGAGAAGCATTATCAGGGATTACTTTAAACACACTTTCCTTGGATCCTTCTACACCTGACATACTTTTAAAGTAAAGCCAAGTAACCGCAATTATTCCTAAAAAAAGTAAACTTATGATCACTATAATCTTCTTCATTTTTAAAATATCCTTAGCAACAAAAATAGATTTTTGAATTGAAGGCTGAAAATTGGATTCATCTTTATTAAATTAGCGAAACCTTGAAACCTTAAAAATGAATAAAAGAATTATTATATCAGCCGCAATTTTCGGAATGTTAGCCGTAGTTTTTGGTGCCTTTGGCGCACATAGCTTAAAGAAGATTCTTACAACGGATGAGATGGAGATCTGGCATACTGCTGTTCAATATCATTTTTACCACACTTTTGCACTCTTGTTTCTATCTACTTTTGCCCGGTTTAAAAATAACATCATCAATTTTTCATCTTACTGCTTTGTAGCCGGAATCATACTATTTAGTGGTTCTTTATATTTGATGGCTTTAAAAAATGTTTTTCATTGGGAGTCAGTTAGTTTTCTTGGTCCTATCACTCCGGTTGGAGGTTTATTTTTTATTTTAGGATGGTTAAGTTTGTTGTTGGCTGCTGTGAAAGATAAATAAATGATAGACTTTGAAATAGGTGAGTTAAATCATCAAACTTTGTTTGTTGAGGTCATATTGCCTTTAGCAATTCCTAAAACCTATACTTATCGAGTGCCTGTCCACCTTAATTCTTATGCACAGCAGGGCCGAAGGGCGGTTGTACAATTTGGTAAAAGCAAAATTTATACAGCAATCATCTATAAGGTTTCTAAACTAGCTCCTGAAAAATATGAAGCTAAATATCTATTGGATATTATTGATGATCAACCGATAGTTTCGGAAACACAAATAAAATTTTGGCATTGGATTGCTGATTATTACCTCTGTACTTTAGGTGAGGTAATGGCTGCGGCATTACCATCAGCATTAAAACTAGCAAGTGAAACTCGTATAATCCTAAACCTCGAACATGAATTTGATAGAAACCTATTAAATGATAAGGAGTTTCTTATTCTTGACGCATTAGAACTGAGACACGAGTTGAGTATCAATGAGATCACTAAAATTTTAGCTCAAAAATCAGTCTTCCCGTTATTAAAATCTCTTTTAGAAAAGAAAATTATTTTTATTTCTGAAGAGATCAGTGAAAAATATCAGCCTAAAAGAGTTGCCATCATCCAGTTAAATGATTTTTATGATGATAAGGAAAATCTTAAACAACTTTTTGAAATTTTAGAAAGAGCACCGAAACAATTAGATGCTTTGTTAGCCTACCTAAAACTAAAGAAGGAAAAGACAGAGATTAAAAAATCTGATCTTTTAGAAGCTGCTAGCGTTAGCAGTGGGATAGTTAAAGCGTTAATAGATAAGGATATATTTATTCAAAAGGATAAAGTTGTGAGCCGTTTTGCCGAAGGTGACAATTCTATTCCTTCTGATTTTATACTTAACGATCATCAATTAAAAGCACTCAAACAGATTAATGAATCTTTTATTGATAAAAGCGTAACGCTTTTACATGGCATCACCTCATCGGGTAAAACCCAAATCTACATTAGACTCATTGAAGAGTATTTAGAAAAAGGACAGCAAGCGCTTTATCTTTTACCAGAAATTGCTTTAACAGGTCAAATGATTGAAAGACTTCAGGTTTATTTTGGCAATCAAATTATCGTTTATCATAGTAAGTTTAATGATAATGAAAGGGCAGAAATTTGGCAGAAAGTGTTAAATAATGAAATTAAAATTGTTCTAGGAGCAAGGTCTTCTATATTCCTTCCTTTTTCTGATTTGGGATTAATTATAGTTGATGAAGAACATGAGGCAAGTTTTAAGCAATATGATCCTGCACCTCGGTACAATGCCCGCGACGCTGCGATTGTTTTAGGAGCATTAACTAACGCCAAATTACTTTTAGGGTCAGCCACGCCAGCTTTAGAGACTTACTACAATGCTTTAAATGGTAAATATGGTTTGGTAAAGCTGACAATCAGATATGGAGGAGTGAAAATGCCTGATATTGAAGTGGTCAGCATTTCGGAAGAAAGAAGCAGAAAGTTAATAAAGGAGAATTTCACAAGTGTACTGCTTAAACAGATTCAAGAGAAATTAGACAAAAAAGAGCAAATCATACTTTTTCAAAATAGGAGAGGTTATGTCCCCGTTTTAATTTGTAAAACTTGTGGTAATACTCCAAAATGTATCAATTGTGATGTGAGTTTGACTTACCATAAGGCTTCTGGGAAATTGCACTGTCATTATTGTGGTTATAAAGAAGAAAATATTACAGAATGTCCAGCATGTGGCTCTAAGCATATTGAATACAAAGGTTTAGGTACCGAAAAAGTGGAGGATGATTTAAAAGTGATTTTGCCAGAAGCGAAAATTGCGAGGTTAGATTACGATACCACCAGAAATAAAAATGCACATTCCATTATTTTAAATGATTTTGAAGATAAGAAGATTGATATTTTAGTGGGCACTCAAATGGTAGCTAAAGGTCTTGATTTTGATAATGTCACTTTAATTGGAATTATTAATGCTGATAGTATTATTCAATTTCCTGATTTTAGAGCTTATGAAAGAAGTTTTCAGATGCTATCTCAAGTAGCAGGAAGAGCAGGTAGAAGAAATAAGCAAGGGAAAGTAATTATCCAAACTTATGATGTAAAACATAGAATTATTAAGCAGATTGTGGATAATGATTATGAGGGCATGTATCGTGAAGAAATGATCGAACGAAAACAATTTAAATATCCTCCTTATTACAAAATAATTCATATTGATTTAAAGCACAAAGATTTAGGAAAGCTATTATTGATGGCTGATAATTTAGGAAAGCTTTTGAGACATCATTTAGGAGAGATGGTTTTAGGTCCTCAATCACCTTTAATAGGAAGAATCAGGAATTATTATATCCAAACTATCATCATTAAAATGGATTGGAAAAACCAATCGGTTACAAAAATTAAGAGTTTAATTAAAGAAAAAATAGCAGATTTTGAATCAGATAATATAAATAATGGAATATTTGTTCAAGTAGATGTTGATCCATATTAAATCTAGTTCCTGCCAAAACTATATTGTAAACTTAATAAACCAATTGGCCTAGTTGCGAACTCCCATCTTCTGTAATGATTTAAAGAGTAAAGATTATTATTTTGACCTGATTTCACCTCCTTATCATCGCTATAATAAAAATCAATTCCAGATTCGATGCTTAAACTTAAAACAGGAATAATATTGAATTTTAAACCTACAAAAGGATAAACTAAAGCTCCATTCTTTTCTACGTTGGCATTATATAGAAAATCACTATTATTTGCATCTTTTGATGTTCCCTCAAAATTTACTTTTTTAAATCCTAAATCAAGGCCATAAAAAGGTTGTAGTCTGCTGTAAATCACACTGCGCTCGAAACCAAATTTTATATCTAATGATTTGTGATTGCCGGTTATAATTTCACAAGTTTCACATTCATTTTTAAAGCTAAAATCTTTATTATTATAAGTATAAACCTGAAATCTGTAGCTAATTTGATTATCGTTAGCTTTAAAAATGAGCCCTTTACTGGGCTCTAAATAATAGTTAGATTTCCCTTTTACACCATTTAATATTTTCGGAAATTCCTCAACGGATAATATTTTTAAACCAAGCGAGTATTCATAGCTAGATTGAGCTTGAGCAGATAAAGAAAATAATAAGCAGAAGAAAATAATAGAAGACGTAATTTTCATTACCTAAAAATAGAGCTTATTTTCCATATATGTTTAAAACAAGAATAATTTAGATGGGCTTAAATTATTTCATGTTCTATTACCCTTCTAGTTTTTAACTTATTTTGGATTTATCAACTATAGAAATTTATAATTTTTTTCACCATAAAAGAAAAAGGTTGATTTTCCATTCAAAACAAATTTATTCCCTGTAAACCTAATAAAATATCATAAATTTCGGTTTGAGATTCTATTTTTGCTGAGCATGGCATATAAGTTTGTAGATAATTATCGCGAAAGAGGAGCTAGGAAAAAGCTTGTTGATGACTTAAAGAAAAGAGGGATAAGCGATGAAAAAGTTTTAGCAGCGATTGGTAAAGTTAAAAGACATTACTTTTTTGATGAAACTTTTTGGGTGCAAGCCTATTTGGATAAAGCTTTTCCTATTGGTGCCGGGCAAACGATCTCCAACCCTTATACTGTTGCTTATCAAAGCGAACTTCTTCATATTAAAAAAGGGGATAAAGTTCTCGAAATTGGTACGGGCTGCGGCTATCAAACTTGTATACTACTAGAGTTAGGAGCAAAAGTCTATACTATTGAGCGACAAGAAAAATTATACGATCGCACCATACAGGTATTACCTCATATTGGCTATAAAGCTGAATTCTTTCTAGGGGATGGCTCAAAAGGAATTGCCGAGCATGCACCTTACGATAAAATCATTGTCACCGCAGGCGCACCTTTGGTCCCTCAAATACTTTTAAGGCAGTTGAAAATAGGAGGGATTTTAGTAATCCCAGTAGGAGACGAGAAAGAGCAAAAAATGGTAACGGTTATCCGCGTAAGCGAAAATGATTTCGACAAAATTATTTTAGATACGTTTAGGTTTGTACCACTTTTGGGCGATCAGGCTTGGTAGTTTTTATTTAGTTGGCTGGATAGTTAGTTAGTTAGTTAGTGCTGTTTCAACTAATAAACTATTCCGATAACTATCTTTTCATTGCTGCATCCATCTCTCTTTTTACATCGCGTTCTTTTATAGAATCTCTCTTATCAAAAGCTTTCTTTCCTTGTGCCAGTGCAATTTCCATTTTAGCAAACCCTCTATCACTAATGAATATTTTTAAAGGAACAATGGTTAATCCTTTATCCTCACTTTTAATTAATAATTTTTTTAACTCTTTTTTTGTGAGTAGCAATTTACGATCTCTTTTCGCTTCATGGTTATAGAAAGAACCATGCGAATATTCAGAAACATGGAGATTTCTAACATATAACTCACCATTTATAAAAGTGCAGAAGGCATCGCTAATATTAGCTTTAGCTTCGCGTATAGATTTTATTTCGGTGCCCAAAAGTTTAATTCCCGCAACAAAAGTCTCTAGAATATGATACTCAAAACTTGCTTTTTTATTTCTAATATTTATATCTGATGCCATCTCTTTCTCTTTTATCTTTGCAAAGATAAAATTTTAATAAGCTTTAAACTCGAAATAGAAGGAAGCATTCATTATTAAAAGATCAGTTGAATAAAATAATTCAAAAATATAGGTGCCATATTTTGCAACATATCTATATTTGATAACATACAGGTTAAAATTTTTTAAAATGATAAGAAAGTCTTTACAGCTAGGTTTAACATACATTTTACTTTTCATGAGCTTTACAGCTAAAGCGCAGTTTAATAATTATCCAAAAGGAAATTTATTTATCATCGGAGGAGGAGAACGGTCAGCGGAGTTAATTGATAATTTAGTAAAAACAGCAGAAATGCGAAGAAATGATTTCATAGTTGTGTTACCTATGGCAACCAGTATCCCTGATTCTGCATTTATAAGTATTTCCCAGCAATTAAATGGCGCATGCTCAAATGAGGTGTATAATTTCAAGAATTTAAGGCCAAATGATCCAACTTGGTTAGATTCTATTGGAACGGCAAAAATTATTTACATCCCAGGTGGAGATCAAAATAGATTTATGGATGCTGTGAAAAACACACCAATAATTGATGCCATAAAAAGAGCGTATAAAAATGGAAGTACCATTGCAGGAACAAGTGCTGGGGCTGCTGTAATGAGTAAATATATGATTACCGGAAATCAACTGGTAGGAGATTCTACTTATAGTTCAACATTCAATAAAATCGTTGATAAAAATATCGAATTTAAGGAAGGATTAGGACTTTTAGATTCAATAATTATAGATCAACATTTTGTAAAAAGGAGTAGGTATAATCGATTAATCTCCGCATTAAATGCATATCCTAATTATGATTGTATAGGTATTGATGAGTCCACAGCCATTGTGGTTCATCAAAATAGGATAAGAGTGGTAGGTGAGGGGCAAGTTATTAAAATGTCTAAACCAATTAATCTGAGCATCAATGACAAAGGTTTAATCAAGTTTCAGGATCTAAACTTTAGTATTTTCACTAATGGGGATTCATTTTATTTGAAATGATAAGCCTAATTAATTCACTATCAAAACCGGGATTTTAATTTTATGACGAACTGCATCTACCGTTGTGCCTAAAAGCAAATCTTTAAATCCTTTATGTCCGTGTGCTCCCATCACTAAAAAGTCTAAATTTTCTTCCTTTACTATTTTGCTAATGGCAATTGCTGGG
>JACMOI010000079.1 GCA_014378105.1 Pseudopedobacter sp. | reverse complement strand
GAAAGCCAATCTAAAGCTTCATCAGATGCTTCGATGGTAATTCCCATTTCGGCTAAAGATTTTTGTACCCCAACAAATTGTAAATCCACAATATCTCTAATTTCATCTCTATTTAAAGGAGTAAACATGATGATTTCATCAATTCTGTTTAAAAACTCTGGACGGATAGATTGTTTCAATAATTCAAAGACCTCATTTTTAGTTTTAGCAATTAACTCATCTCTATTTTTGTCCTCTAAAGTGCTAAAGTTTTCCTGAATCAAATGAGAACCAATGTTTGAAGTCATGATGATGATGGTGTTTTTAAAATTCACCATTCTACCTTTGTTATCAGTTAATCTACCATCATCCAACACCTGCAAAAGGATATTGAATACATCAGGATGGGCTTTTTCAATCTCATCTAACAAAATAACTGAATAAGGTTTTCTTCTTACCGCTTCAGTCAGTTGCCCGCCTTCATCATAACCTACATATTCTGGAGGCGCTCCAATTAATCTGGAAACGGAGTGTCGTTCTTGATATTCACTCATATCAATCCTCACCATACTATGTTCATCATTAAATAAAAACTCAGCTAGAGCTTTGGCTAATTCCGTTTTACCAACTCCTGTAGTTCCTAAAAAAATAAAAGAGCCGATTGGTTTTCTTTGGTCGCTTAAACCAGCTCTCGATCTGCGTATCGCATCAGCCAAAGCCTCAATAGCTTCATGTTGACCAGCTACTCTTTTGTGTAACTCCGTTTCTAAGTGCAATAACTTTTCGCGTTCGCTGGCGATCAGTTTAGTCACCGGAATTCCAGTCCAACGGGCTACCACACCAGCAATATCATCAGAGGTCACTTCCTCTTTCAGCATTCTAGAATCGGTAGTTTTACTTTCTAATTCCGCTTTTAGGCGGTCAACCTCTCCTTGAGTTTCTTTTATACGGCCGTAACGTATTTCGGCTACTTTACCATAATCACCAGCTCTTTCGGCTTGTTCGGCTTCTAATTTTAAGTCTTCAATATGCTCAATTTTAGTGTTTACCGCATCTACCAAATCTTTTTCACCTTGCCATTTAGCTTTTAACTCATCTCTTTCGGCACTTAGATCAGCAATCTCTTTAGACAAATCAGTTACTTTTTTATCGTCTTTTTCTCTTTTGATGGCCTCACGCTCAATCTCTAATTGCATGATTTTCCGATCTAACTCATCAACCACTTCAGGAACCGAGTCCATTTCCATTCTTAGTTTAGAAGCGGCTTCATCCATTAAATCAATGGCTTTATCCGGTAAGAAACGATCCGAAATGTAACGCTGAGAAAGCTCAACAGCCGAAATAATCGCTTCATCTTTAATACGCACTTTATGGTGTGTTTCATAACGTTCTTTCAATCCACGAAGGATAGAAATGGCATCCTGAGTATCTGGCTCATTGACCATTACTTTTTGGAAACGACGTTCCAAAGCTTTGTCTTTTTCTAAATATTTCTGATACTCATTTAAAGTAGTTGCACCAATGGCTCTTAACTCACCACGGGCTAACGCAGGTTTTAAAATATTTGCTGCATCCATGGCACCTTCACCACCACCTGCTCCAACCAGAGTGTGAATCTCATCAATGAAAAGAATGGTTTCTCCATCACTCTCGGTAACCTCTTTGATAACTGCTTTTAGACGTTCTTCAAACTCGCCTTTATATTTAGCCCCAGCGATTAATGCGCCCATATCTAACGAGTAAACCACTTTACTCTTTAAGTTTTCAGGTACATCACCTTTGATAATTCTGAAAGCAATACCTTCTGCAATTGCTGTTTTACCAACGCCTGGCTCTCCAATTAGGATTGGATTGTTTTTGGTTCTCCTAGATAAAATCTGAATAACGCGACGAATTTCTTCATCTCGCCCAATTACGGGGTCTAGTTTCCCTGATTCTGCATATTCATTTAAGTTTCGGGCGTACTTACCTAAAGCCTGGTAAGTAGCTTCAGCGTTTTGATCGGTTACTTTTGCATTACCACGTAAATCTTTAATAGCTTTTTTCAAGTCCTTTTCATTAACACCCTGATCTTTTAAAAGTGCAGCAGTTTTATCTCCTGATGCTAGAATTCCTAAAAGAATGTGTTCAACAGACACGAATTCATCTTTAAATTCTTTTAAATAGGATTGTGCTTTTTGGAGTGCGCTATTTGCAGCGTTTGATAAATAAGCATTACTTCCGCTCACTTTTGGGAAACTATTAATTAGTGCATCCAAAGATTCATTTAACCGATTGATGTTGACATTGAGCTTTTTTAAAATATAGCCAACCACGTTTTCGTCAACGGCGATTAAGCCTTTTAAAATGTGTGCATTTTCAATGGCTTGTTGCTGAAATCCTGATGTGATTTCTGAAGCTTTTTGTACAGCTTCCTGGGCTTTTATGGTGAAATTATTAAAGTTCATAATTTTGTTCCTCACACATTAAGCTCAAAAATAGAACCACATATTTAATTTTATATAAATCGGAATAAATGGCTTAATTAATTAATTTAAAGCGACTTTTTGGCTGTTTTAATTAAAATATAGTGATAAAATTTCCGATGTTTAAACACAAAGAGCGCAAGGAAGAAATTTATTATATCAATTGCTGTATTTTTTATTTTTTTCCACAGAGTTTGCGGAAAGTATAGAGAAGAAAAAGTGAACTGAGTTTTATAAGGGTCAAATCTTTGTGTCTTGTGTATTTCCGTGATTTTTTATCCTAAACACAAAACTCGCAGAGCGCAAATAGAAAATTAAATTCTTTTTAAATTACTATACCAATAAAAACTGATGACATACCTCAGCGATTCAGAAAATATTAAAACATAAAACCAATAATGTTGAAAAGTAGCTGATGAAACCAAATTTTCAAAATTCAAATAAAATGTCAGATAACTCAAAAAATCAAAACTAAAATAAAGAAATATTATTCTTGATGGAATAATGATAAAACTAAAAAGCAATCCTGATTTGGGTTTCAGGAATAGAAATATAGCCGTTATAAGAAAGAAGAATAATACTAATAGCTCCCAAACGGCTTCAACTTTAGTAGCGATAGAAAAAGGAAATTTAAAAGTACTGAGGAAGAAATAGAATTTAGAAGGAATGAAGATTAAGAAAGTCAGCGCATCTAATAGGCCGAAAAATCTTAATCCCCATTTCATTTATGCCAAAGCGGTTTGTAATGCTGTGGTTTGGTGTTCAACCAGCTTTTGCAATGGTCCGCTGGCCAACATTTTCATCATCATATTTAACTCTGCTGAAACCACTAATTTAGCGGTAGAAGCATCTCCAACTTTTTCAGTAGTCCATTTCATTTCAATGGCAAATGGTGCTTCTTCAGTGGGGATAATATTAATTTCTTTATTTTCTATTCTTGAGGAAACTTTTAAAGCTAATTTTGCCATATTTTGTATGGTGAATTTTGCCTCATCTGTTGTACTGCTCCAGTTATATATATTCTCTGGCATCAGTTGTTGATGATTGTTTAAGTCACTTAAAAAATCAAAAACTTTATCAATTGGCTGCGAAATGTTCACGCTACTTTCAAAAAATGTCATAAATTAATGGGTGTTTTTTTCAAATTGTTGTCCCCATTCTGCAGGGTTTCTTTTCCAATCATTTAACAACTCAACATCTGCTTTAGCAATAAATTGGTGTTCTGCTGCATATTCTATTAAAGCTGGATAATTTGAGAGTGTAGAGAATCTGCATTTTGCTTCGTTAAAATTTTCCTGTGCTAATTCAAAACCATAAGAAAAGATGGCGACCAAACCTGCAACTTCATATCCAGCATCGCGTAATGCATTTATAGCTTGTATGCTGCTCTTTCCTGTTGAAATCAAATCCTCAATAATGACCACTCTTTGACCAGGATTGATTTCTCCTTCAATTAAACTTTGAGTGCCGTGTTCTTTAGCTTTAGAACGCACATAAATAAAGGGTAAACCCAACTCCTGAGCTACCAAAGCACCTTGTGGAATCCCAGCTGTTGCTACACCAGCAATTACACTTACCGATCCATATTCTTCTTGAATTAATTCAGATAGTTTTTGTCTGATATAAGTTCTTATAGCGGGATGGGAGAGTGTAATTCTGTTATCACAATAAATGGGAGACTTCCAACCTGAAGCCCATGTAAAAGGATTAGCAGGTTGTAATTTAATTGCTTTAATTTGCAACAAAAATTCAGCAATTTTCTGTTCAATCTCACTTTTATTGTACATGGCTCAAAAATACAATATTTATATCAACGAAAAATCCCTATTTGTAGTTAATTCTATTCCTTCTGACGCGTTGAATTACCAACAAATTGATAGTCAGGATTTTGATTTTGATAAGTTTTATCAAGCTTTAGCTAATAATCCTAACTCAACATTTTTTTTGCTTTGTAAAGATGTTAAAGCAACTTTTAAAAGTATCAAAAACAAGATGAAGGTGATTGAGGCTGCAGGTGGTTTTGTTGAAAATGAAGATGGTAAATACCTTTTTATCAAAAGAAATGGTAAATGGGATTTGCCAAAGGGAAAGTTAGAGCCTAAAGAAAAGAAAAAAGATGCTGCGGTTAGAGAGGTGGAGGAAGAATGCGGAATAAAGATCAAAAAGCTAGGTAAGAAGTTGATTAAAACCTATCATGTTTACGAAATTAAGAAGAAACCGGTACTAAAAGTCTCACACTGGTATCAGATGGAAACTAAAGGAAAACAAAAACTGATTCCACAAATAGAAGAAGGGATTACTGAAGTAAAATGGTTTGCTAAAAAAGACTGGAACATTATCAGGTCGAACACTTATTCGAATATTTTAGATGTGTTAGAGGTTTGATTTTATACCCTTAAAAAGGGAATTGCTGCAGGTGGAACAAACTGACTAACGTCACCTCCGTAGCGTAAAATATCTCTAACAATGGTAGAGCTTATTGATGAATAGCCGGGTTTACTCAAAATAAAAATAGATTCTATCTCAGGAATTAACGCATGGTTCATTTGAGCGATTGCTTTTTCATATTCAAAATCAGAAACGGTTCTAATTCCTCTGATCATATATAAAGCACCTATTTTTTTGCAAAAATTTACAGTTAAACCTTCATAGGTGACCATTTCCAGTTTATCTTCTCCTTCAAAAACAGCGCTAATCATTTCTAATCTTTTATCCACACTTAGAAGAGACTGTTTAGTACTAT
Organism: Pseudopedobacter sp.; assembly: GCA_014378105.1. GTDB lineage: Bacteria > Bacteroidota > Bacteroidia > Sphingobacteriales > Sphingobacteriaceae > Pseudopedobacter. The sequence continues at coordinate 30,355 of JACMOI010000079.1, read as the reverse complement.
TGACTCCAATTCCAACATAAACCTTATCAAAAAGCGGCATAGAACGTTTAAGAATATCAACATGAGCTTTGGTAATAGGGTCAAATGAACCAGGGAAAAGTGCTTTTTTCATGCTTTTTTTTATAAAATTAAGCTTTAATTCTCAAAGAAGCTGAAAGAAGAGTAGCCATATTTTCTATTTTCTTTGAAATTCGGATGCTGAGATAAGTCCTGCATACTTTGGTGTTCTACAATCAGCATTCCGTTTTTGTTCAATAATTTTCTTTCGAAAACGAGTATTGGAATTTCTGGAATACTGCTTAATTCGTAAGGCGGATCAGCAAATATCAAATCATATTGATTAGTTTCTTGATTCAAGAATTTAAAAACATCTGCCTTTATAGCTTTTATTTGAATTAGATTTTGATCTAAAGCGATTTGCTTTAAATAATTATAGCAACCGAAATTTTTATCTACCGAAATTATCTTATCAGCACCTCGGGAAGCGAACTCTAAACTAATATTACCTGTACCGCTAAACAAATCAAGAATTTGTAAGGTATCTAAATCGTAAAGGTTTTGCAGGATATTAAAAAGTGCTTCTTTGGCTAAATCAGTAGTGGGCCTCACAGGTAAGTTTTTAGGAGGATAAAACCGGATGCCCTTCAATTTCCCGCCAACTATTCGCATAAATGCAAGCTAAATAAGGAGAAAAAACGTGGCATTACGGGTTGTCCTAAATTGCTGTAAGTAAGCGGGAGACTATCTTGATCTGTTATTTCTGTTCTTGGGAATTGTGCTGAAATTCTTTCGAAAGATGAACTTTTAGCAGATACATTACCACTTATTTTAATGGTCGTACTTGCTAGTTTTAGCTTGTTTTGCTGAATAGCTAAGAGAATAAAATAAATTAATTCATCATCATTTTGATATTCAAAAGTGTTATAGAATTTAAATTTTTGATGATGATAAACAGCGATTTCTATAAAGCTAGGTTTAAAATTTACAAATAGAAGGGGAGCGTCAATCTGGCTAAAACCGTAATCCACTCCTTTTATAAAAGGTAATAAATGAGGATAGATTTGTGCATCAGGAAAGTACTTACTTACTTTATCTAAAGTGATTTTAGGTACGGCATAAACCACAGTTATCCCAACTTTATCAATAGTCGAATAAAGAACATCCATAGAATCATCGGGCTGAATATATTTACTGTAAACTGCTAAATCTCCAGCCTTAAAAATCTCAGAAGGTATAAAAGTAAATTTTTGGGTAAATAGGCTGAGTTTGGTTTTTTTAAAATGAGTTTGCAATAACGAGTTCTCAATCTCATTAAATATAATCGATGCTTTTGCCGACACTACTTTTACAGCATGATCAACCAAAGATATAATACCGTATTGGAAATAATTATTGCCAATTTCGATACATAATTCAAAGTCTTTGGCCGTGGATGGTTCAAAATCAGGTACGCTTAGATGTAGTTTATCTGTCATGCTAAACAAAAGTAAAAATTTATCCGAAAGCGTTTATATTTTTCACGAAATTTGAAAGAATGACCATCGCTAAGGATCTCGCAAAATTATTTCCGCATCAGCCTAATTCGCAGCAATCGCTTTTATTCCAAAAATTAGAGCAATTTATCAAATTAAAAGAGGAGCAATCTTGCTTTATTCTTAAGGGTTATGCTGGAACTGGAAAAACCACTATCATCAGTACGTTAATTAAATTATTGCCTCAATATAAAATTAGAAGCATATTATTAGCGCCAACTGGTAGAGCAGCAAAAGTTTTAGGCGCTTATGCTGGCAAATCGGCTTCTACCATCCATCGAAAAATTTATAGAAAGAAATCGGCTTTCTCGCCAAATATGCATTTTAGTTTAGCGCCAAATCTGAATCAGGATACTATTTTTATTATTGATGAAGCCTCTATGATTGCAGATGATTTGACCGATTATAGCGGAAGTAGTTTATTAAACGATGTCATTGAGTATGTTTATAATCATAAAAACAATCGCATTATTTTTATTGGAGACACTGCTCAGTTGCCACCTGTAGGTTCTGATGATAGCCCAGCTTTACAAAAAGTTAAAATCGAAAAATTTGGCTTGCAAGTTTTAGAAATTGAGCTCACGGAAGTAGTAAGGCAACAAAAAGAATCGGGTATATTATTTAATGCGACTGGGATTAGGGAATTAATCAGAACGGAGCAATCAAGCTTCCCAACATTAAGTACCAGAGGTTTTAAAGATGTTTATCGGATGATGGGTGATAAAATTATCGAAGGTTTAAATTACGCTTATGATAAGTATGGAATGGAGCGTACTTTGGTGATTTGCCGCTCTAATAAAAGTGCTAACATGTATAATCAAAACATTCGGAACCAAATTTTATGGCGTGAAGACGAGTTAACAGGTGGCGATCTGATGATGGTAGTAAAGAACAATTATTTTTGGTTAGGGGAGGAGAAAGGTGGTTTTATAGCCAATGGTGATATCGGCAAAATAGTGAGGGTCAAAAATATCCACGAAATGTATGGCTTTAGATTTGCCGATGTTCAAATACTTTTTGAGGACATTGATCAAGAACCTTTAGATTGTAAAGTGATGTTAGACACCCTTTATGTGGAGACCTCTAATCTATCTTATGATAGACAAAAGATTTTATTTGATGAAGTAATGAAAGATTACGAGCATTTAGCTAATAAGCGATTAAAAATGGAAGAACTCAAAACCAATCCCTATTTTAATGCCTTGCAAATCAAGTTTTCTTATGCCGTAACTTGTCATAAAGCACAAGGTGGGCAGTGGGAAGCAGTATTTATTGATCAGGGATATCTAACAGCAGAAATGTTGAATGTGGAATTGTTAAGATGGCTGTACACTGCAAGCACAAGGGCAAGAAAAGAGCTATTTTATGTGAATTTTGACAAACAGTTTTTTCCAGATTAAATACTCGGAATATAATCGTTCGTATCTTTTGTGCCTTCTTTTTTAGCCTTTAATCCTTCTTCAATACTAGATAGATTAGAATTTTCATTTATTCGTTTTAGATTTAAAGAGTTTACTTTTTGATTTAAAAAAAACAATATTCCAATGGTGACCAAACAAATAAATATAAATACTCCAGTAAAAATGGTGTAAATTTTAAATTGAACTCTGTACGCGTGGATATCTTGTTTAGCCCTTACTTCTTTAAATTTCTGATCCATAGATAGTTTCTGAAATAAACTGTTAATTTCCATCATCATTTTTATCCCTGTATCGCTTTTTATAACAGCTACAGCAGCTTGATTATTATTTGATTTTTCAAACATAATAGTTTGATCCATTTCTGCTATTTTTTGATTCATTAAAGAATTAATTTTACTAAAATCAGCTTTATAAGCACCATAAATATCGTAACGATTAATTAATTGATCAAATCGGTTTTTCTCTTGTTTGAAACGATAAATTGCATTTTCGTAAGACTCAATATACTTTTCGTCACCTGTAATAATATAGCCACTTTGGCTTCCTTCTGCATCTTTCAGAAAATCTATCAGTGCTCCAGAACTTGCTAAAAAATCATATTTATTTTCGCTAGTTTTAAAATTGTCACTGATATTACTGTAGGCATTCACATAAAATAAGCCATATAGAATCAAAGTAAAACAAGAAGCTATTAAAAGAATATATATGGTAGTGGTTTTTTTCATAATGTTAGATAATGTGAATCAATTAACTGGATAGATGAATTTTGTTTAACCTTAAATAAAAATAATAATAAAAAGTTAAATAAACCTGAATTTGGGGTACTTCTATTTATATAGACTATTTTTATTAATATTTTTATTAAAAATTTTAAGCGCTATATAAACACCACTATTAAACTTTATTCGGCCGTTAACTTTACTCCTGACCTGAAATTTAATGCTTTCACTTTCATTAGGATTGTTTTTTAAATTTCTGAAGCCATCTAAAATGAAATTTTCGATTCATTTGAAATTTCAACATTTCTGTATTCTATTCATCATCTTAATTAATGATTTTCATCATTTTAATTGTCACTTTTTTAGTCGATTTTTAAAATATTTTGAAGAAAAGTGTTTGATTTTCTATGAATAGTTAAAAATAAATAAGATGAAAAAAATATTGACATCAGGGCTAATAGCGGGCTTTGTCTTATCGGTTATGGGTTATGGCTCTTTGTATTTAGCAATCAGGTTTTTACCAAGCCTTTTTGCCGATTATAACAATCCATTATTCAATTCTGATGGTAGTCGTGATATTTTATTTTATATGCATGCTTTTATTTTGAGCATAGCATTATCTTGGTTTTGGGAACGATTTAAAAGCATGTTTAAAGGTGGTTTTATTATTCGTGGTTTCGAGTTTGGTTTTGTTTACGCCATGGTATCTTTAATACCAGTGATGTGGATTACTTTTTCTGCTCTTGATGTCACCATAACTATGGTCTTAAGCTGGTTGTTATATGGTTTGATACAAGCTATTATAGCAGGAATTGTATTCGCCAAAATGAATCCTTAAATAGGTTACCAATTCAAGAAATCAAAAAAACATTATGAGTATTTTCAATTTTCAATTGTTATTTTAATTACTATTGTTTAATGGAAGCAAACACTCAACCAAATCAGGAAAAACGAAAATATTCTTCGGCTTTGCGTTTATGGCACTGGCTAAACCTTTTAGTGATTACAGGATCATTAACTACTGTTTTAATCAACTCAACTTTAAACGATAGAAAAGGAGCAGTAGATGCTTATCAACAAAATACAGAAAATGTAAGTTTAGCAGCAGCCCAAATTCAATCAGTTGTTCATCAACAAGAAGATAGCGTATGGGAAATTCATGTCTATTTTGGTTATGCCTTAGCTACTTTACTACTTTTTAGGTTGATATTAGAGTTCTTCCAATTGTCCGATCAGAAATTTATTAGAATTCTAAAAAACACCTATCAACATTATAAAGACACAAAAGAACATCGATTTAAAGCGCAAAAGAAATTCGGTGTAAAACTGGTATATGTGTTCTTTTATCTCTTATTAATAGTGATGGTAACTACTGGTTTAACTTTAGTATTTGGGGGCGATTTTGGTGTGCCCAAAACCATTAGTCACGATGTTAAAGAAGTCCATGGTTTTACAATGTATTTGATATTGGCTTTTATTGCTGCTCACTTAGCAGGGGTTTATTTAGCCGAACGTAAAGATCAAAAAGGAATTACTTCTGATATGATTAACGGTGGAGACTAAATTTCTTCGAGTTGCAAATGAAACTCAATTCCTAATTGGTCTTTAGTTTTTATCATTCCACCTAATTTAGTTGGCGGAGTGATATTGAAATTAGAGAAATTCACATCTCTGGAGCCTAGCATGTGTATAGTTTGATTTGCATCCTTATAAAAGTCAAAATTTATATCAAACTGTTTCCTCACTTTTGCTAGCTCAATAATTACAACTCCTTTAATGTGTTCTTTTTGACTATTCAATGAAGGATATTTATCTAAGCTAACAAAGTGGATTCTTAAATAGGGATATTCTTTAGCTTTTAAAGTTTTGCGAAGCTCGGCAGTCATCATTTTATTATGGCAATCAAAGCTTTGAATAGGTATTAAAATATCTCCACTTAGTTTAATGAAATTATTTGATTGGTTTGCTACAAAAACGATGGTATCTGGCTTACAATAATTGGTAACAATACAGTCAAATTGGTTAACTGAAGTGCTTCCATTTACAATTAATGATCCTGATTTATTCACTAGCATCGTCTTAGAAGACGATATTTCCTGATTGGAATAAAGGTTAAATCCTGAATCGAGGATGAAAACAGTGAATAATACTAAGATCTTTTTGACGAACATGATTATTGGATTGTTAAAAAGTCAGGCTGCTTCACACAACCTGACTTATCAATTTAAAAATGTAGAAAACTTAAAATCCTACTACGGCTTGTACCACATATCCGTGGAATTTACCGCCATTTCTCACATCACTAGCTAAGAAATCATTGTATTTTTGATCGCTATACTCAGCTTTTAATAAAATGTTACGAGTTAAAAACCAACCACCTGAGAATGCCAATCTATCTACTGAAACGTCACTTGTCATTCCTGTCAACCTTGCTTTTACAGTATTATATCTTGCACCAATAAAAAGGTTTTCTGTGTGACCAAATCTGTAAACGCCATCAATTGCAAACTGATTTGCTTTTCTGGTATCAGTTTCTGTTTTACTTCTACCATTGGCAAATTCATAGGTTCCAAATAGCTCAAATCCAGCTGCTTTTATGAAACCGTTTAATTGAGTAGTATGAATTACTTTAGAAAAACCAGGGTTAAAACGACCAGAGAAAGCATTACCATCAGTAGTTGAGCCAACTTTTTCCATTACCAAGAAATAATTTGAACCTGAACGGTCGCCACCAAATAAGGTATTACCTCCTGAGCTATTATTGGTATAGTAAGATGCAGCTAAACGTACCCTTACATCAGTATTTAGTTGTTTATCATAAGCGCCTTTAAAATAAAATGATGGAGATTTGTGGATATTTGCATCTTGCGGAGTTGGAGCAATTTCGGCAACATTACCTTTAATCATTCCGTTAGAAATTGCAGCCATTCCTGTCACATTACCAAGATGTAAGTAAACTTCACCACCAATTTCTGTGGCAAATTCATCCATAATATAATTTTCTACAAAAGGGTTATAAAGTGTATGTCCACCATCAGAACGTCTAAAATGTTGATCACCATAATTTATCTCCATGTGTCCAACTTTAATGGTAGCGATACTCATAATCATATCCCATACCTCTCCTTTAAATGCAAGCTTGTCAAATTGTATATAACCCCCTTTTACCCAAGTTTCGTTATGGTGTCTAGATGATAGGTAACTTGTTAAGTTTAAACGTATTCCATCAGCCAATTGCACATCCATATATAAATTTGCGTTTGCAGTGTTGAAGCCGGGCGTAATTTTATATAAAGCGTTTGTGGGAACTGGTGAAGTATTTTCGTGTTTTAAGTTTTGGAAAGACTGAGTGAATCCAGCACCAAATCTTACTTTTAATCCGTCAAAAGGAGCGTTTTGATCTTTTTTTGTTTCAAAAACATTGATCCCTGATTGATTGTAAGGGCGTAAATTTGCAATTCTTGTTTTTACGCCATCTTCTACTCTAGTAGTGTCTTGGCCAAGAGATAGTAGAGGGCTGATTAAAATAGCAGCAACAGCTGTATTTTTAAAAATAGTTTTTATTAGTGTTTTCATGATGTTGTTTATTATTGACTATAGGTTTGATATTAATTTTTGAATTTTATATTGAAACTGATGTTGATATCGTCAACTACTTTTAGCGCTCCGAACATAAATGTTGGAGGTTTAATCCCATAATCGCTCATTTTTAATTTTTCTGAGCCAACGCAATTAATAGTCTTATCTGAATTTTGTACAGCATCAGCGTAAAGAACTATATCTTTTGTAATTCCAGCAATTTCAAGCTTTCCATAAGCTTTAATGGTGAAATGTCCGTTTGATAATGGCATAGCTGAAGCGGAACTCAGTTTAAAGTTGATGGTTGTATATTTATCTGCATTCATTGCTTTGTAAGCTCTGCTGTTTAATAAATCCTCATTACTTTTAAGTTCCTTTACCTTCATCGTAAGATTTAAAGCAGTCATGTCATTTAGTTTATTGTCTTTAAATGTAAATGCTACATCAGCTGTTAAATGGTTATTTTCCATGCTCCAGGCGTGTAAATTAGATGAGCCGGTTACCTTAACATTTGATGTTGCTGGAATGGATTGATAGCTAGTGGTTTGTGCACTTAGGTTAAAGGCTGTTAAAATCAGCAAGAAAAAGATGATGATGAATAAACCTACTTTAATTTGCGGAGAGGTTATTGACTGAAATTTTAAAGTTTTCATTTTTTAATTTTTAACAGAGATTTTATTTATTGCTCAAATGTAGATCTGTCAACAGCATAGGAAAATGACACGTAAGCGTTAAAAAAGTGATCTAAAACAAATTCGGGAATAATGGAGCTATATTGCTTGATTAAGATTAATTGAGGTTAAATTTGATGATATGAATAATACCGCTTTACTAAAGGCTATTATAGATAATGCAATAGATGGAATCATTACTATTGATGATAGAGGAATTATAGAATCTATCAACCCTGCTGGTTGTAAGCTTTTTGGGTATAAACAAACAGAAGTCATTGGTGAAAACATCAACATGTTGATGCCTGAGCCTGATCACTCCCAACACGATCAATATTTAAAAAGATACCAAGAAACTAGAGATCCGCATATAATAGGTAAAGGCCGTGAAGTAAAAGGAAAGAAAAAGAACGGTACTCAATTTCCATTTAGATTGGCAGTAAGTGAAGTTCAATATGATGGAAGAATTATCTACAACGGATTCATCCACGATTTAACTCGAGAAAAAAATGCAGAAGAGCAATTAATAGAATACACCAACAAGTTGGAATCGTTGGTAGAAGACCGAACAGAAAAACTGCAGTCCCTTATTTCAGAGATCCAAAAAGCTAAAGAAGAGGTGAGTTTTTCGCTAGAAAAGGAAAAAGAGCTCAACCAACTTAAAAGTCGATTTGTATCCATGGCATCACATGAGTTTCGTACGCCTTTAAGTTCTATACAGTTATCAGCTTCTTTAATAGATAAATATTCTATAGAATATCACAATCCAAATATTGGCAAGCATGTCAACAAAATTAAAATTGCGATCGGAAATTTAACAACCATCCTTAATGATTTCCTCTCTTTAGAAAGATTGGAAACTGGAATTATCGAACCTAAATTCAGCCCTGTTCATTTGGTAAAATTTTCAGAAGAAATTGCCGAAGAGATGCAAATGGTAGCCAAACAAAATCAAAATATCATTTATCAGCACACAGGTATACATAGTACGCTTAATACCGATGCTGGTTTATTAAAGAATTCTATCATTAATCTAATTTCTAATGCTATTAAATATTCAGGAGAAAATACATTTATAGAATTTAATACCGAGATTACTGATGAAAATTGCTTTATTATTGTTTCTGATAATGGAATAGGTATTCCATTAAGTGAGCAAAAGCATCTTTTTCAAGCATTTTTTAGGGCACACAATACTGGGAATATCCCAGGAACAGGTTTAGGATTGAACATTGTAGATAGATATGTGAAATTATTGAATGGGGAGGTTGAATTTGAGAGTGCGGAAAATAAGGGCACTAAATTTACATTGATTTTCAAACTGTAAACATGAAAGATAGAATCTTAATTATTGAGGATAACGAAGATATTAGAGAGAGTACAGCGGAAATTCTTGATTTGGCAGGCTATCAAGTCTCCGTAGCTAGTAATGGAAAATTAGGAGTAGAAATGGCTCAGAAAGAGATTCCATCATTAATTATTTGTGATATCATGATGCCCGAATTAGATGGCTATGGCGTACTCTATTTGTTAGAGAAAAACCCAACTACGGCGGTTATTCCTTTTATATTTCTTACCGCAAAAGCAGAAAGAGCTGATATGCGTAAAGCAATGGAAATGGGAGCTGATGATTACCTGACTAAACCTTTTGACGATATGGAATTGTTGAATGCTGTAGAATGTCGTTTAAATAAAAAAAACAAACAGCAAGATTTCTATACTAAAGGTCTAAGACAATTAGCTGATTTTAGCAACAAGGAAGATGGAAGTAATGCCTTAAAAAATTTAGTTGAGTTAAAGAAAATACGTAACGTAAAAAAAGGTCAAATTATTTATTATGATGGTGATGCCACGCAAGGCATTTATCTGGTATTAAGTGGCAAAATAAAAATTACAAAGCAAAGTGAAGATGGCAGGGAGTTTTTGACGGAAATTTATCAAACTGATGAGTATTTTGGTATTCACGATGCTTTAATTGGCAGGTTACATACCGAGAATGCTGAAGCAATGGAAGACAGTAGTATTTGTATGCTCCACAAAGATCAAGTTGATGACATCCTGAATAAGTACCCTTCACATGCCATGCAATTCATTCAATTATTATCATCCAGTTTGCAAATTAAAGACGAGCAATTGGTTCAGTTGGCTTATCATTCGGTAAGGAAAAGATTAGCTGAAACATTGATAAGAATTAAAGAAATCAATAAAAAATCTAACTTCAAAATTTCTCGAGAGGATCTTGCCGCCATGGCTGGTATGGCGACCGAAACAGTAAGCCGTACACTCAGCGATTTTAAAGAAGAAAAACTCATCGAGAAAAAGGGTGGCGAAATCCAAATCATTAATGAGGATAAACTCTCTAAAATGAAAAATTAATTTTTCTATTTTCTCAAAATAAAATATAATATTCATGGTTTGTGTCCTCACAAACCATTTTCTTTTTATATGATTTTGTAGAGACACCAATTGTGAAAATAATTTATTTATTAAAAGTTTTTGCGCAAGGGATGGTAGCTATTTACTGACGTGGCGAAGTAAAACGGTACCAGAAAAATAGGAAGTAGCAAACAGCTTAGTAGCTGCGGGATTGCGCTTCAGGAAATGTGACAAGCTATGCACCAAAAAAAATATTGTTCTTAAAAATTGATAAGAATCATATTTATGACTGACTAGTCTCATAAATTAAAACAACATCATTGAATAGATTTGGTCTATCATTTTCTTTTTAACCGAACACAATGAAAGCAGTTGTTTATAGCACTCAGCCATTCGAGAAGGAGCTCATGGCTAAGGCAAATCAAAAAAAACATGAAATTACACTCATATCTAATGCCCTTAATCTGCAAACTGTACAGTTTTCCGAAGGAAAAGATGCTGTAATTGTAAGCAATAAGGATGATTTATCAGCAAATGTGATCAATGAGCTTAAAAATTTAAATGTTAAATACATTAGCAACCGCTCTAATGATACCGACCATATAGACAAAGTGCAAGCAAGTATTTTAGGAATTAAACTGGCTAGCGTATCAGATGAAAATCATGAGGAAATGGCCATACAAACCATCAAAAATTTAGATAATTGGCAGGCAAAGAAATCTGCAGGAAAAATAGGTATCAGTTCTAATCCTTATCGACCAAAAAGCGCAAAAGATTAATTTTGTAATAACGCTATGAAATACAATACACTCATCAAAAAATATAATGTTCCCGTACCTAGATATACGAGCTACCCAACAGTTCCTTACTGGGATAGGAATAGTTTTAGCAAAATCGTATGGTTAGCTGAAGTTAAAAAGGCATTTAAACAAAGCAATCAGAAAAGCGGCATCAGTTTATACATTCACTTACCTTATTGCGAGAGTTTATGTACTTATTGTGGCTGTAATACGCGTATCACCAAAAATCATACAGTAGAAGATCCATACATCAAAGCTGTTGAAAAGGAGTGGATGATGTATGAGGATTTATTTTTGGAAAAACCCATCATCAAAGAATTACATTTGGGTGGAGGAACACCTACTTTTTTCACTCCTCAAAATTTAAAATCATTAATCAAAAATATCTTAGCCGGCTGTGAAATTCATCCTCATGCAGAGTTTAGTTTTGAAGCGCATCCCGCAAATACAACTCAAAAACATTTAGAAACTTTATTCGAAATGGGTTTTAAACGATTGAGTTTAGGAATTCAAGATTTCGATCCTAAAGTACAACAGATCATCAATCGACATCAAACATTTGAGCAAGTGAAAATGGTGACAGACAATGCCCGTAATTTAGGTTATCGCTCTATTAATTACGATTTGATTTACGGTTTGCCTTTACAGAATATTGAAGGATTACAAAACACTTTGGATAAAGTGATTTTGCTAAAACCAGATCGCATTGCTTTTTATAATTATGCTCATGTGCCCTGGATCAAACCTGGACAAAGAAAGTTTACAGAATTGGATTTACCCAATTATGAATTAAAACAAGCATTATATGAATTAGGTAGGAGTAGGTTGATAGAAGCAGGCTATCAGGAAATAGGAATGGATCATTTTGCTTTACCTACCGATAGCTTATATCAGGCGCAACAAAACCAACAGCTTCACCGTAACTTTATGGGCTATACCCATCAATATACACAATTGATGATAGGTTTAGGAGTTTCTTCCATCAGTGACAGCTGGACCGCTTTTGCTCAAAATGTTAAAAAAGTAGAGGATTATCTTGAATTGATTGAGGCTGGTGAGTTCCCCCTTTTTAAAGGACATTTTCTAACTAAAGACGATTTACTCATGCGGAAGCATATTTTGAATGTCATGTGCAAAGGAGAAACAAATTGGGATAGGTTAGATTTATTAAACCACAATTTTAAACGTGTTTTGTACCGATTACAGGAAATGATATTGGATGGTTTAATCAATAAAACCGACCATCAGATTTTGGTGACTCCAAAAGGAAAACGTTTTTTAAGAAACATCTGTTCAGCTTTTGATGACCGACTTCATGGATCAAAACCAAAGGAACAGTTATTCAGTATGGCTTAACTAAGAATAGATTTTACTAGATCCGAAATGGTGCTACATCTTAAGGTGTGGCATCATTTTTTTTAGTGCCTATGCTCATTTTATAAAGCTTTGTTTACACCTACATTTAATTTAAATTAAATAACCAATAAAATGAAAGCATTAGTATATCACGGACCTGGAAAAAAAGCATGGGAAGAAAAACCTAAGCCTACTATTACTCAATCAACAGATGCCATCGTTAAAATTTTGAAGACCACTATTTGTGGGACAGATCTACACATTATGAAAGGTGATGTGCCGGCGGTAACGGATGGCAGAATCATTGGGCATGAAGGAGTGGGGATTGTTGAAGAGACCGGACCTTCTGTAAGTAATTTTAAAAAAGGTGACCATGTCATTATCTCCTGCATCACCTCTTGCGGTAAATGCGAATATTGTAAAAAAGCTATGTATTCGCATTGTGTAGATGGAGGCTGGATTCTTGGAAATCTGATAGATGGAACACAAGCAGAGTATGTACGAATTCCTTATGCAGATAATAGTTTATATCCAATTCCGGCTGGGGCCGATGAAGAAGCTTTAGTAATGCTAAGCGATATTTTGCCTACCGGTTATGAATGCGGTGTTTTAAATGGACAGGTAAAACCTGGCGATGTGTTAGCTATTGTTGGCGCTGGCCCTATTGGAATGGCTGCATTGTTTACGGCGAAGTTTTATAGTCCTTCTGAAATCATCATGATTGATATGGATGACAACCGTTTGGCTCTGGCAAAAACCTTCGGGGCCACACATACTATTAACACATCAAAATCAAATGCTGTAGATGAAGTGATGAAACTGACTGATAAAAAAGGGGTAGATGTAGCTATAGAAGCGGTAGGTGTACCTGCAACATTTGAATTATGTGAAAAAATAATCGGAGCTGGTGGTCACTTGGCGAATATCGGGGTTCATGGTAAAAGCGTAACGCTTCACTTGGAAGAATTATGGTCTAAAAACATAACCATTACTACCCGTTTGGTAGATACCTCCACCACACCTTTGCTTTTTAAAACGGTACAGTCTGGTAAACTACAGCCAAAAAACCTAATTACACACCATTTTAAATTAGATGAGATTATGGAAGCTTATGAGGTATTTGGGAACGCAGCCAAGGAAAAAGCGCTAAAAGTGATTTTAACCAGTTAAACGAATAGGATTGATTATCCTTCCTAGACCTCCTCATTTGAGTAGGTCTATTTTAATTTTATATTAATCGGCCTAAGATAGGTTTAACACACATTTTTTCAAATAATAAAAATGTGTGAATTATGTAAAATATCAAAAGAATTCCGTAACGTTTTATTGTGTAAGAAGAAGGATTTTTGTTTCAGTAGAGGCTGTTGATTCTTAAAATTAGCCGTCAAGCGAAAATAAGATTTTACTTATGGGAAATCGGTAATCTTCAATAAACATTACCATCAATTCAAATTAAAATGTCGATAATTTCAGATACGCGTGATTTCCTTGATCAAACAGGGCAGATCTCCAGATTTGCTGGTCGTTTTTTCTCTCATGGTCTTAAACCTAAGTACGAGGTTAAGGAATTGCTGGCGCAATGTTATCTAATCGGTTATAATTCTTTTCCATTGGTAGCACTAACGGGTTTTATTATGGGACTGGTACTCACCATGCAGCTACGCCCCTCGCTGGTTGCCTACGGTGTACAATCCGAATTACCTGTAATGGTAGGTATAGCCATAGTTAGAGAAATAGGACCGGTAATCACGGCGTTAATCTTTGCCGGAAAAATAGCGAGTAGCATTGGTGCCGAATTAGGCTCCATGAAAGTGACTGAACAAATCGATTCCATGGAGGTGAGCGGAACAAATCCCTTCAAATATTTAGTTGCTACTCGAGTGATTGCTACTAGCTTAATGCTACCGTTACTGACTATTCTTGGAGATGCTGTTTCGCTATTTGGAGCTTATATCGGTGTCAATATCAAATCGGTTACCAATATTAAATTCTTTTTTCTGCAAGTATTTGAGAGCTTAACCTATAGCGATGTGATACCGGCAGTGATAAAAACGGTATTCTTTGGCTTTGCCGTGGGTTTAATTGGCTGTTACAAGGGCTTCAATTCAACCAAGGGCACTCAAGGCGTTGGCAAATCTGCTAATTCTGCTGTGGTACTTGCCTCGGTGATGATCTTTTTTCTTGATCTGCTCACTGTTCAATTCACCAACTTACTTGGTTTTAACTAATAGCAATGGAAACGAAATTAAAACCAAATGAAGTTAAAGAGCAAGCGACAAACGATGCAGTCATTGTTATAGAACATCTTTATAAAAAATTTGGGACTAATAAGATTCTGGAAGATTTTTCATTGAGCATTAAAAAAGAGGAAAACGTAGTTGTACTAGGGAAATCTGGTGCAGGAAAATCAGTATTAATCAAATGTATTATTGGGCTTTTAAAACCCGACAAAGGAAGTATAAAAGTTTTTGGTGAAGAGGTTACTGGGTTAGATGAAGATGGAATGGCAAAAGTAAGGATGAAAATCGGCTTTCTTTTTCAGGCAAACGCAATCTATGATTCAATGACAGTAAAAGAAAATTTAGAATTTCCCTTGCGTAGACACTGGACAGATTTAGGGGAAACTGAAGTTAAAAAAATGGTAAATGAAGCACTTGAAAACGTGGGACTTACCCATACCTCGGAGATGATGCCGGCAGAACTATCTGGAGGGATGCTCAAACGGATAGCCTTGGCCAGAACGCTGATATTAAAACCAGATATTATACTTTATGACGAGCCAACCACAGGGCTTGATCCGATTACAGCAAGAGAAATTGATCAACTCATTCTTACCCTACAGAAAAAATTTAAGACCTCGTCAATTATTATTTCACACGATATGAACTGCGTAAAAACCATTGCAGATCGTGTAGTGCTACTGCTGGAAGGTAAATGTTACGCTGATGGAACCTATGAAAAGCTCGAAAGTTCGAAGGATCCAAAAATTAATCAATTTTTTGAATAAACATGATGGAAAAGACACAAAGGAATAATATAAAACTAGGGCTATTTGTACTTATTGGACTATTGGTGCTAATAGTATCTTTTTATATGCTTGGTAACAGTAGTAATATATTTGGAAGAGACTTCGAAGTTAAAGCCCGCTTTAATAACCTCAGTGGCTTGATGGAGGGAAATAATATACTTTTTTCGGGCATCCACGCTGGGACGGTAAAAAGAATTGATATGGTTACCGATAGTATTATAGAGGTAACTATGCAGATTGACAATAAGATACAACCTTTTATTAAGAAAAATGCAATGGCAGCTATAGGAACAGAAGGCTTAATGGGCAATAAGATTATCAATATTGAACCCTCAAGCCAAGCAAGTGCAAAGGTGGTAAGCGGAGATATGCTACAAACAAGCAAATTGGTTAGTGCAGAAGAAATGCTTAAAACACTTTCTAAAACCAACGATGATGTTGCTGCGATTGCTAAAGCTTTAAAAGAGACTGTACTTAGTTTGGACACCAGTGAAATCTTTAATTTAATGAACGATCCCTCAATTAGAAAGAGTATAAAATCATCCCTCAATGAAATTAACTTAGCTACAAAAAATACCAATAACATGAGTTATGGTCTTAACCAGATTGTTGACAATATGCGAAAGGGAAGAGGAGCTGCCGGAGTGCTTCTGACAGATACACTGCTTGCATCAAATCTTAAAAATGCGGTGATAGATTTGAGAATGACTAGTGGCAATGCTAAAAAAATTACTGCAAAACTTTCTAACACTGTAAATGACCTCGATTATGACTTAAATTATGGTAAAGGACCGCTCCATGCTTTACTTCGCGATTCCACTATGACGCAAAACCTTAACAATAGTTTGTATAATATCCAAAAAGGTGCGAACGGATTTAGTGATATCATGGACGCTACCAAACATAGTTTTTTGTTTAGAGGATATTTCAATAAACAGGAAAAAAAGGAGAATGCTAAGGTTAAAGAATAACTAAAAGTCTAAAAATTAATAAAATTACCCATTTGAAGCAATTTAAAAACATTAGCATATGAAAGGATTTAAAAGAAATATCGAGGAATGTACTCTTGATAACACCGATTTTAGAAAAGTACTTTATACTGGCAGGCATCTGCAGTTAGTTCTGATGAATTTACCCCCAGGAACGAATATTGGTGAAGAAGTTCATCAAGCAAATGACCAGTTCTTCCGCATTGAAGGAGGACATGGAATATGCTACATAGATGGAAATGAATATTACATAAAAGCTGGAGATGCCATTATTGTACCTGCAGGAGCAAAGCACAACGTGGTTAATACTGATGATAAGGTGAATTTGAGCCTATACACTATCTACGGCCCTCCCAACCATCAGGATGGTATATCCAGAGAAACAAAAAAGGATGCAGAAGAAAACAGCGAAAGATTTGATGGCACAACTACAGAGTAAAATATAGGGACAGGGTCAGCATCCTGTACCTGTATTCTATTTAATGATTATCCTATTCTCGATTAATTGTTTTTTAACAAAAAACAAGCTGTTACGCTAGAATTATTCAGTAGTTCGCCTTATTACTCAGGTGTGATGGACTGATTTATTTATTTAAACGCATTGTCCTTTTCAATGGACTTTATTGAAAAATTATGAAATTGCTTTTCAACAATCGAGTTTTTGCACTAAAAGACTTTTTCTAAGGAATAGGATAAAGCTTTTAATGCTTTTCTCTTTTCCTTTAATCCTCCATGATAAGGTGACCATATCCTTTTCCCATTTTTGGCTAATCAAAGAAAATTTTAAGCCTGATTCTTTGATTGCATCTTCAATTGCTTTTAAAGCATCATCGGTTTGCAAACACTCTACTCTAACTACCCTAAAATGATTTACTTTGGATATTGATCTTTCAACGTAAGGCAAAACTCCTAGCGTGAAAAGAATAAGAAGACTGGCATAAGCTGATGGAAAATAAAAACCCGCTCCAATACCCATACCTACTGCTGCAACTGCCCATATAGTTGCAGCAGTAGTTATTCCATTGATACGGTTCTCATATTTAAAAATTACTCCTGCACCTAAAAATCCAACGCCTGTTACAATATTGGATGCAATTCGGTCAATATTGTCTGGAACTCCCAAAGCAATAGACATTAATGTGAAGAAGCAAGCTCCTAATGAGATCATGATGGTGGTACGGAAACCTGCACTCTTTCCTCTCAATTCTTGTTCTGCACCTACCAAACCTCCCCACAACAATGCAAGGGAAAATCTTATCAGTATCTCCGTATTTGAAATCATGTTTTTTAATTATTTGATGAATTTACAGATTATAAAGTTTATGAGCTTTAAGATTTGTGCATTTAGCTTTTAGCCTTTATTTATCTGACTGATATCAATCTTTTTCTTCTAAATAATTTAAATAATTGCACACAAAATAACGGGAGCGTACTAGCCAACCCTGCAATAAGCCAAGCCTGAAAAGGCATATAAATAAAATTAAGTGCCATGCGGCTCTTTGGAAAAGCATATACCCCCATAATTAGCAAAAAGCAGAGTAAAATTGAAATCCATACAAATTTATTTTTGGTCACCTCATTTTTAATCATTCCGGAATGTACCGATGACATGTTAAAAACATGAAATAGCTGGGAGAAGGCAAGGGTAATGAAAGCGACATTATTGATTACTATCACATCGTCAGACACATAAACTCTGCAAAGAAAGATGGCCAGAACAATAGACCCGGTCATCATTAATGCGTAGATAATAATAACAAACCAGTTACGATTCGAAATAATATCAAGCTTGGGATTTCTCGGTGGCCTTTGCATTACGGTTTGGTCTCCTTTGCCTAACCCTAGTGCTAAGGCAGGAAAAACATCAGTCACCATATTAAGGAACAAAATCTGTAGTGGGAAAAGCATAGATGCCGGAGCTAAAAACCCAAGAAGCGTGACAATAAAAATCTCACTGAGATTACAGGAAACCAGATAAATCACAAAGCGTTGAATATTCTGGAAAATCTCTCTTCCATGTTCTACAGCCTGCGAAATAGAGCTAAAAGAATCATCTTTCAGTACAATACTTGCTGTTTCTTTTGCAACTTGTGTACCCCTCAGCCCCATGGCAATACCAACATCTGCCATTTTGAGTGCGGGGGCATCATTAACACCATCCCCGGTCATGGCGACAATAAAACCGGCTTTTTGATAAACTTCTACAATTTCCAATTTCTGTTTAGGCGTGGTTCTGGCAAATACCGTGGTGCTTAAAATTCTTTTAATCCAATCAGCTTTTAGCAATTCCTTTTCAGGTAGCTCACTTCCTTTAATTACCTGATTATCGTTTTCCGCTGTTATCCCTACCCGCTTAGCAATATTCAATGCCGTCATAGGATGATCACCAGTGATCATAACGATTTTGATACCAGCTGATCTACAGACGCTTATAGCATCTTTGATGTCCGATCTGGGCGGATCTAAAAACCCCACCATTCCAACATAAGTTAATTTCTGAAGATAGTCATCCTCTGGTTTTTCAGTAGAATTAGCGTAGGCAAATGCCAGTACCCTTAATCCAGAAGCTGAAAGCTGTTCAGCGTTTTCAAGGATTTTTTTTCTCAGATTTTCATCCAAATCAGTAATAGCATCACCCAACTGAATGCTGTTACACTTAGCTAACAATTTCCCTACTGCACCCTTTGCAGCGATAAAAAAATCATCAGCACCCTTGTGAAGTGTACCCATCATTTTGGTCTCCGAGCTGAAAGGAATTTCAGATATTCGGCTAAATTCAGATGCAGTCATTTTTGCTGGAAACCCTGCCGCATCAGCTAGGAGCAAAAGAGCAATCTCAATGGGATCACCAGAAGCTTTTTTATCTTTAGTTGATGGATCTAATGGTGCATTATTGCAAAGGCTGCCAATCCTGATTAGCAGTGCTAGATTTTTTTTGCTTTTTTCAATTTTGGCTCCCTTAAAATCAAGGGTTCCCTTCTTAATGGAAACATGTAGCTCCTCCTCAGGAAATGAGAGAACTTCCACATAAATCTTGTTTTCGGTCAATGTTCCAGTCTTGTCGGTGAGTATCACGTTTACCGCTCCCAGCGTTTCTACCGAAGAGAGTTTTTTTACAATGGAATTCTTTTTAGCCATCAGTAACATTCCATAAGCTAAAGCCACAGTAGCTACAATAGGAAGGCCTTCTGGAAAAGCAGCAACCGCCAGCGCAATAGAAGTTTTGAGAATCTGTAACCAAGGTTGGTGTTCTATAGAACCTGAGACCGCAAATAGTGCGGTCATACCTAGGGTAATCCATATCAGTTTTTTTGTCAGTCTGTTTATTTTTATGTCAAGTGGCGTTTTCTTTGAAACAGTGCTTCCCACCATTTCACTAATCTTCCCAAGTGCTGTTTCTTCTGCAATTCCAGTGATGATTACTTTTGCATTTCCGTTGATTACCGCCGTTCCTTTATAAACCATATTCAGTGCATGAGCTGATTCTATTTTTCTGGTCAGGGTTTCATTAGTCTTAGAAATTGGAAAAGACTCTCCTGTGAGCGATGACTCATCGGCTTGAAGCCCATTAGAAAAGATAATTCTACCATCGCCAGAGACCATGTCACCCGCTTCCAGCAGAAGCAAATCTCCTGGAACAAGATGCTCAGAAGGGATTTCAATCGTTTTACCTCCTCTAATCACTTTGGAATAGCTGACATCCATTTCTTTTAAGGCTAGCATGGAGCTTCTGGCTTGAAGCTCCATAAAAAAACCGATCAAGGCATTCACCAGAATAACAATGAATATGGTGATCGCTTCTATGGTATTTTCAAAATATAGGGAAGCGAATGCTGCTAGAAAAAGAAGATAGACAATAGGACTGTTAAATTGCTCTAAAGCCATTCGCCAAAGACTTTTCTGTTTTTGACTTTTATAACTATTAAACCCAAGTTGTTTAGACCGTTTTAAAGCTTCGGCATTACTGATTCCTTTGTCTCTATCTGTTGATAAGGTGTTTTCCAGAGCTTCTACCGTTAAGGAATAAGCCGATTTTACAGGATAATCAAAGTCCATATTCTTTTCTTTTAACATTGATATCCATTATAAATCATGAAATAAAATTAATTGTAAAATGAATTCATATTCTGACATCAACACCGATGAATTTGTTATATCATAGGTAATTAAAGATAGTAGCAACTACTATGTAAAAGAGTGATAAAAGTCAGCTCAAAGGCTGATGCTCATCATAAATGCTGGGATATGAAACACTTCTGTGTCAATCCAGAATAGAGATTAAAAAGTGGGAATAATGTAACTTAAAAGTAGAATTACATAACAAGGTAGCCAAGCTAATTTCTGAACTTCACAACTCATAAATATAGATGATCAGATGAAGAATGACCGTGATTTAGAAAAAGACATTCAGGATGCCTTCAAATGGGATCACTTAATAAAAAATATAGAAGTTACTGTAAAGGCTGATGAAGGTCTGGTTACTTTATCAGGTGTGGTGGACAGCTATATGAAAAAACTACATGTAGAAAGCATTACTAAAAGCATTGATGGCGTAAAAGCGATTATAGAACATATCATAGTTAATAACATCACTAATACTAAAATTACTGATGAAGAAATTGCTAAGAGCGTACTCAATTACCTGCATCAAAATTGGGTTCCTCTGGACCGCATCAAGGTAAAGGTGGAAGAAGGCCATGTTACCCTTGATGGACAAGTGACTTATAATTTCCAAAAAGAAGATGCGAAAAAATCAGTAGGAAATGTAAAGGGTGTTAGCATGTTTACAAACAACCTTCAATTAGTTGCAGAAACACAAGATCATTTAGAAAAAAGGATTATTGAGCATGCACTTTTAAGATATTCCGCAACTGTTAACCAAAACATCCGTGTCAATGTTGAAAACAACACGATCACTCTGAATGGTACGGTAGAGTCACTTTATCAAAAAGAAGAGGCAGAAAAGATAGCGTGGAATGCGCCGGGTGTTTTGGCGGTAATTAATGAGTTGATTATTGAATAAGTTGCCTCATAGCCTGCATCAATTACAACATTTTAAATTAAATCATTAAAAAGATTTTATTAAGAATTAATTATTTTTCCATCTTCCATAGTAATGGTTCTATGGGTTTTTGCAGCAAAATCCAAATCGTGGGTAACAATTAATAAAGATTGGTGGTATTCCTCTGCCAGTTCCTTAAAAATATTAAACACTACATCACCATTATGCTTATCCAAGTTTCCAGTTGGTTCATCACCCATAATAATTAGGGGCTCATTGATTAATGCTCGGGCAATTGCTACCCGCTGTTTTTGACCACCACTCAACTGGTTGGGGTACTTTAGCGCCTCGTTTTCTATCCCCAATATTTTCAGTTTCTCGTAAGCATAATGTTCCACTTCTTTGGCGGTGAGTTTTCCAAATTTTAGTCCGGGCAACATGACATTTCGCAGGTTGTTAAATTCATTAAGCAGATAATGGAATTGAAATACAAAACCTATTTTTTCGTTTCGTACCTTGGCAAGCTCTGCATCCTTTTTGTTTTTCATACTGATGCCATCCAACAATAGTTCTCCATCATAGCCGGTATCCATAGTAGATAAAATGTAGAGTAAAGTAGATTTCCCACAGCCCGACTTTCCTACAATAGAAACAAATTCTCCAGTATTGATGGAAAAACTGACATCAGTAAGCACTTTTAAGGGGAGCGGATCATGAAATGATTTACAAATACCTATTGCTTCTATGACTTTCATTTCCATAGCTATTTTCCTCTGATGATATCTACTGGATCTATTTTGCTTGCTTTTTTAGATGGGAAGTATCCCGCCAGATAGGTAGTGATGATGGAAAACACAGCTCCAATCAAATAAAATTTTGGGTTGTAGTTGATAGGGTATGTTTTTACGGTTGGTAAGGAAGCTGTATTAAAAGGGATTACTCCAATCAAGGTAGAGAGCCCAAATCCAAGGACTAGTCCAAGTGCCCCGCCAACCAACCCAATAGTTAAGGCTATGGTGATGAATATGGCATTCACATCTTTACCAGAAAAGCCGATTGCTTTTAAAATAGCAATGGAATCCATTTTCTCATAAATCATCATGTTTAGAATATTATAAATCCCAAATCCGGCAACAATCAATAAAGTAATGCCCACAGCATAAGAAATCAGTGTTCGCACAGTGCTGCCGGTTTCAAATTGAGCATTGGCCGTTTGAATATCTATCGCATCTGCTTCAAATAATATGCTGTATTTTTTAGCAAGAGTAGGAGCTAGGGTCATGTCGAATAATTTGATCTGAATATCCGTGAAGTAGCTGGCTGGTTTTCCAAGTATTTTTTGAGTAGTTGCAAGTGTAGCATAGCTTTGAACTTTGTCAACCTCATCTATCCCTGATTGAAAAAAGCCGACTACTTTCAAGGGAAATCGAGTTCCATCGCTGGTTGTGATTTGAATATTATCCCCAATCTGAACAAGCATTTTCTTAGCAGCACCTATGCCTAAAATGATACTGTTTGGGGTATTTTTTAAATCTATAGTTTTGCCCTGAACCACATAATCCTGAAAGTTAAAAAGCCTGTTTTCCGCATCGACATCAATACCATTAATAACCCCCGTTAAATTAAGGGCACCCACATTGTAAAAAATAGAAACCATGATTTTTGGTGCAACACCCCGAACATTCACATCATTCTTCAAAGCTTTGATGATGGCTTCACTATTTCTTATCTCCGGCAGGTCATTTTTGGGTTTCACATGCTTTATAAAATGGTAAGTACCCGGGTAGGCAGTGGATTTGGCAATGGGTTGAATTTGGGAAGGCAAGATTTCATTATAGAGCCTAACGTGAGGGGTGCGGTTTAAAATCAAATTATCTAGCAGATCATTTAATCCAGCCATAAAACTAAGCAAGGTAATGAACATGGTAATGCTAAAAGTGACCCCAAAGGCAGCAACCATGGTTTGCTTTAGCCTTGCCTTGAGCAAAGCTGTGGAAACTTGGGCAATGAGTTTTATTTTCATTGCTCGGGGAGAATGAGTTCGTCATTCATAGTTATTCCAGAGAGGATTTCCACCATTTGATAATCTTTCAAACCAGTTTTTACGATGATTTTCTTTCCAGATTTATTTACTACCGTAGAGTCATTCAAAAGATAATTTCTTGGGATAAGCAAAGCATCTTTTTTTGTTTGAATCACCACATTAGCCTCAAAGGAAATATTGGGATATAATGCACTTGGCGGTTTTACAAATTCCGCTTCTATCGTAAAGGTTCTACTTTGTACATTCATGATTGGATTGATCTTGGTGACAACCGCATTAAAGACAGCATCTTTATAGCTGTTTAGCACAACCAAAACAGGCATTCTCAATTTAATGGCCACAATATCATATTCATCCACCTGCATTTCTAGCAAATATTTTTCATCATCGCCTATAATGGCAACAGGAATTTGAGGAGTAACGATTTCGCCTTTAACTAAGTTCATCTTGTAAATTTTGCCTTTTACTTTACTCTTTAGCAGATAATCACTGTTATTTTTATTACTGATTAACAAGTTGTTTTGGGCTTGCTTGGAGAGATAATCCAATTGTTTTTTGAGTTCTTTCAGCTTTTCCTGTGCAGATGAATAGTTATTGTTTGAATTTTTAAAGACAATTTCTCTTTGTTCTAATGTTACTTTTGTGCCAATGTTTTGCGCCCAAAGATTCTTTTGTCGCTCAAGCATGAGGGCATCATTTTCCATTTGACTTTTCGCTAAACTGACAAATGACTGGGCTTCCTCTATTTTACCGCGATTGAAGTTTAAGGCATTAAATTCGGCAGATGATTTAGCATTGTCTGCCATTAATTGCTGGGTATCATTTACTATGGATAGGATAGGAGAACCAATTTCCACCCTTGCTCCTTCATCTGCAAAAACCTCATCAATAATCCCACTCACTGAAGCAAAAACCTGATATTGATTTTTACTAACAATCATTCCAGAAGCATACACGGATTCGGTGATGTCTTGCCTAACCGGACTGATGGTCCCTTGCTTAGTTTGGCAACCACCGAATAAAATCAGTGAAAAGAGCAAAGTAGTTGTTAGATATTTCAAGCTAATTAATGAGTAAAAAAATTGTGGAATTTAATAGAAAGTCAACTCAATTGCTTCTCAAAATGATCTCTCACAAAAGCATCTTTTTCATTATCCGTCATCTTATCGGCGGTTTCCACGTCAATTTTAATATCCTTGAAGTGTAAATCCTTACTCATGTAATTATGTAGTTCTGTTTTTGCATTGGTTGGCCCAAATAATAGGACATGATCGTACTTCAAAATCTCATTTGCTATTTCTTTATAATAGGCTTCCTGCATCTGTTGTCGCTTGTTATACATGATACTTTCGCTTCTGTTCAAAGCTTCTTCTTTGGTTTCAGAAGTAAATTTTGAAGTTATAAAATGGCTTTTGTCTTTAGCATTTAAATCTATGAATTGGGCATTCTCATGATCCATCCAGATGGATATGTTTTTTTGTATTTTCATTTTTCTTTTTTTTTAATAATGTAACTATTTATATCCATTATATGAAAGTATGATCTCCAATAATCTCACTCATGGCTAACCCCCAATGCGGAATTTTTCCTCCAAGGGTATAATACATTTGTTTAAATTCCATTTTTAAGGCATAAGGTGTAAACCCCATTTCTAAATGGCTCTCTTTGCCGCCCCACCATTCGTCAGTTCGCATATAGAAACCTTTGATGCCACTCATATCCCCATACATAATAGCTCAAATTCCATGGGTTTAATATCATCTTTAATGATGCCTAAATCCTTTCCAATAGTATTTGCTAAAACCTCGGCTTCCATGTGCCCTAAAGATCCTATTTTGGGAACCGTAATAGATGCTGCATCTCCCACTGCAAAAATATTCTGGTAATCAGGGTTGCGCATACACATATCGGTAACTACAAAACCCATATCATCTGTAAAAGGTAACTCCTTTAAAAAAGGATGAGCTTCCCAATCGGGGAAAAGAATAGCAATTTCTGCCTCTTGAGATGTTCCATCATTAAATTCAATTCCATCTTTGGAAACCTTTTTAATGCCATTGGTATTTGCCTGATAATGATAGCCCATTTTGCCCATCATGGGTACCAATTGATTTAAAATGGTTTCACCTGCATCTTCTGCAATTACTTCGGCAGGTGTAGAAAGAAATACAGTAGAAGTATCTCCTTTAAAGTTTTTTTCTAACCAATGCGCTATTGAAAATGCCATTTCTACCGGTGGACCTTCACATGCAGTTAAGGCAATAGGCATATCTTTTGGTAATTTGTCACTTTTTCTCTGATGAAAAATATCAGAAGTGATCGCAATAGGACCATCTTTATAGTCTTTACGAAGATAATTTCTCAATCGATTTCCAAGAAATACGTCTGTTACACTGTGACCAAATTCATCAAAGCCTTCTATTTTGTCATAGGCCAAACGATTTCCCAGTGCAATTACCAGGTAATCATAATTAATTTTGCGGACAGGATGACCCAAACGTTCATTTGGTTGATAAAAAACGGTATTTGTAATTAGATCAATGCTGGTGACTTCTGCCTGAATAAATTCACTGCCATCATGCTCTAAAAAAGACATGAACTTGTATTGTAGATCTATTGCAGGATTAATATTTGCCAGTACCTGTATGGGGATATTTGGTACAAAAGTGAGTAAGGATTTGCGGTCAATAATGGTGATATTTGCTTTGCCTTTAACTACCGCATGAATATATCTGGCTGTGGTTAAACCTGCAAAATTGCAACCCAGAATAATAATATGGGGCTTTTTCATTGATTTTCGATTAAGATGGGTTCTATCTCAATCATTGTTTCTAAAATGATTTTTGATTTAACGGAGTGGGCTATTAAACAAGCATCCTCTGCTTTTTTTACAATACGTATTGCTTTATCTCTAAGAAGTTCATCATGTATGACAACCTTAGGTTTTAGAAGAATTTCGCTCATCATTAATTTACCTTCTACCATTTCTAACTTTCCTTTTGCCGAACAGCTGAAACTTGCAAATTCAAGAGTAGAGTTTTCTGCGATAGCTAAAAAGGTAGTCATTAAACAGCCACTAATAGCGGCAACAAATAGATGCTCTGGCGACCAAATCCCGGCAATTCCTTTCGAGAATTCAGGTGGCGTAGCCACTTCTATACAAATACCATTTTTTTCGTTCAATTCTGGCGAACATAAAACGCCTTTGCGGCTGTTCTCCCATTTAATATTTACATTATAAAAGTATGTTTCCATTGCTCTATTATTTAAAAAGTGAATTTTATCTTTCCGTTGTTCAATTAGTTTCCGTAGTTTTTAATGAATTATCTACTTATTCCACCATCATCTATTTGCTGTAAATGAGTCCATTGCTGTAGCCAATTCCATTTTTGATTTATATGTTATCTTTTATTACTGATCATACAATGTGGTGTTAATTAAAGGCATTTAAAGTGACATCATACCCATTCATTCGTGATAGATGTCATATCTTTCTATTTCAACTCTTTTGTTTTTATGATTAGATGAGGGCATCGTATTTTAAGTAAGCTAAATTTCTTTTCATTCTTAATTTTTGAGCTTTCTACTTGGACATGATATGATCATTAAAAAACAGAAGTAGCATATAATTGTCGTCATAAACTAAGAAAAGTAGTTCATGAAGTATTAAGTAGTGGGACTAAAGAAAAAGCCTTGAAAGTGATTTTAACCAGTTAAACGTTGAGGATAGATTAGCCCTTGAAACCCGCCCACTGGAGCGGGTTTTTTTGTTCCTAGGGATTTATGTATCGTTCTTTTACGCTTATACTTTCCCTTTATATTTTGGATCGAAATCTACCATCCATTCAATACCAAATTTATCTCTAAACATCCCGAAATAGGAACCCCATGGACTATCCCCAATAGGCATTTCTACACTTCCACCTGCCGAAAGGCCATTAAATAATTGCTCTGCTTCTTCACGGCTCTCTGCACTAATAGATATTTTAGAGCGGTTTTCATTTTCATTTACTTTACCCATAAATTCTGGGACATCATTGGCCATCAAAACATTACTGCCAATAGTCAAAGCAATATGCATGATTTTGTTAGCTTCAATTTCTGAAACCTCAAATCCAGGGTTTGGCATATCTTTGAAACGCATAATCGTTGCGAACTCTCCGCCAAATACTGATTTATAAAAATTGAATGCTTCTTCGGCATTACCGTTAAAGTTGATGTAGGGGTTTATAAGTGCCATAATTTTATTCGCTTTTAGTTTTGTAAAAATGCTGTTAACTAATCTCTAATCAAAAGTAGGATTTAATTAGAAGATAATTAAAGGGGGTGAAAACGTATAATAAGGGGGTGTTTGCGACAGAAATCAAGATGTTTTCGATGTTTGAGACGCTAATATTTAGAATGACTGATATGAAACAGAGAAATTTAGCATAAAAAAAACCTATTCATTTGAACAGGCTTTTGTTTATAAGGCTTTTAACACAAATAGTTGAATGGTTTATTTCATTTCAATGTCAACTATCTTCTGCCCATTTTCGCCTAAATAATGAGTGATGAGTTTTTCGTAAATGCCAGCACCTGTATCGGAGTTGGTGAAAATCAAAAGTCCCTGCTTAGTTTTCGGAAAAATAAATACGATGGTTTGAACACCTTTATCTGACCCACCATGAGACAAAGCATATTCTCCATTACCTAAATCATATTTTTCGAAACCTAAACCAAAGTGTTTTCCTCTGGTGCTTGCCACCTGATTAGTAGTCATTTCCTCAAATACTTGTTTGGTGAGACCATTGCTATCCATTACGCTCACTAAAAACTTCCCATAATCTTCAATAGTTGTCATTAAATCGTCGGCTGCATTTGGTGTGGTACTTTTTATAGTTGGATAAGTATTTCCGTCTTTATCATAAGGAAGAGCCAGTCTTGAGGTGTCAATGTTGTTGTCCCAAACATATTGAGTGTCTTTCAGTTTCAAAGGTTTAAAAATAAATTCGCTTGCTAACTCTTGTAAGGATTTTTTAAACTTCTTTTCTAACGCTTTTCTCAGATATTCTAATCCTTCACCCGAGTATTGATATTTAGTTCCAGGATCAAATTGGAAATGAAGTTTTTTATCCTCATTCATCCATCGCCAATTTGGGAAGCCTGTTTGATGGCTCAAAATAAGCCTAGTCGTCAGTTTTTTATTTCTTGGATCGTTGGCAATGTCAGGGTCGGTCCAATATTTATAAAGAGGTTCGTCTAAATTCCATTGACCTAAACTCACTAACTTTAAAGCAACCATCGCTGTTACCGGTTTTGTCAAAGAAGCCACATTAAAAATGGTATTGTAAGGTGCGGAAACGCCTTTGGTAATTTCGCCAAAAACCTTTACTTGTTGCAACACTCCATTTTCAATGATACCGATCCCAAGCGTAGGGACTTTGTTTTCTTTAATCCATTGCTCTATAGCCGAATCATCATCGAAAATGGAAGATGTTGATGAAGAAATTTGCTTTTCTTGATGTTCGAAACTCAAAGATTTGGTGAGTTTCCATTCGCCATTTTCTAACAGCCAAACGTGAGTGAACTTTGCAGAACTACCGAATTTTTTGGGTTTACCTGTTTGTTTCTCAAAAAACTGATGCATACCTTCTTGAATTGCTCCGTATAGCTTTCCGTTTTTGTAGAGTGCAAATACCTGTGTGCTTTCGGGTATCAATTCTCTTCTGGCTTGGTACTCGCTTGGGTTTTTACACAAACCATTACGGAAATCAGCTAGAAATTTTGTTTTATCAGAGATGCCGTCTTTATCGTGAAAGAACTCGAATTTTTCGCTCAATAAGTTTTCGAATTGCGGAATGTCGCAAGTGTTAAAACCAACATTAAAAAGGAGACTGTCTTTTGAAAGAATGGTTTTATAGAGGTCAGAATTTTTGTCAACTTGAGCCTGGCTGTTGATTCCCAAAGTGAGTATGAAAAGGAGGCTGAATAGATTACGTTTAGTCATGATTATTTTTTTACAAAGATCAAAAGCAAATTTATTTTTGCCTTAAATTCTCCCCGTCAATAACCCGACAAATTCACGACAGCCTTATATCATGCTGAAATTCAGTTTATAATGAAGTTTTTTCTTCTGGTCTATTCCTACTGCATTTCTTAGAATGATGTAGATATTAGAAAGTACCAAGCCGATGATCAAGATTAAAGTAAAGCTTCGCCCCAGCTTCATGAAAATCCCCAACATAAAAATAATAGGGGCGACAATGGTCCACATCATTTGTAAAGAGATAATTTGTTTGGTGATGGGATTCTTTAACTTTAGGATGAACATTAATAATAACGGCACCAAAATGTTCAAAAGAGGAACCACGACAAAGGGGAGAGACGAAAGATTAATTAACTTAATTTTAGAATAATTGACTGGAATAGATTCTTCATTATTTTCTTTGTTTTCATTTTCTAAGGGTTGAATCAGCAACTCTTTTTGCTGTACACCTAAAGTTTCCGCTAAAACCCTAAGCGTGTATCCTTTTGGATCTTTCTCTGCTTCAATTCGCTGAATGGTCCTTACCGAAACACCAGATTTCTCAGATAATTCTTCTTGAGTGAGGTTTTGTTGTTCTCTGATGTGTTTTAGTTTGGACATGTTGATTTTAGAGATTTTTTAATTTACCGAAGTTATCTAAAATGCTGTACAACATACTCTTTATCTAAATAATTGATATTCTAATTTTTGCATTTTTAACTCATCTTTTATCGGGATATTTTGGCTTATTCTCGTTTAAATATAGGAAATTAAAGGAAATCAGAAAGTCTTTTAATGACAAATAACAGTTTCAGAAGTTATTTCTGGGCT
>JACMOI010000078.1 GCA_014378105.1 Pseudopedobacter sp. | reverse complement strand
TCTTTTAAAGAAATTTCGTCATTTTCGATGGCTTGCATAGCTTCTTTGGACATGGCTCTTCTAACTAAAATTTTATAAAAGTCTGATAACGGTTAATATGATGGCTCCTAAAGAAGCAATACCCGTAGTGATGCCCACAATTTCCCCAGCAGATAATTTGCGTTTCTCTTCTTTAGCAGGGATAAAAATTTCTGCACCAGGCTTTACTGATGGGTAACTATTGAATAAGAAGATTTTATGGGTACTTTTTACGGTTCCGTTGGCATAAATGATGTAGGAACGTCTTTTCAATGCTTTTTCTGAGAAACCACCTGCATTGTTTACATAACCCTTAAACCCTTTTTTAGCAGTGTAAACAATGGTTACTGGGGATAAGGCCTCTCCACTTACTTTTACCGTTTGTAATTGTTTAGGAACATTATAGATGTCGCCGCCTTCAAGGAAAAGGTCTTCTTTTTCGCCAGGATTTTCTAATATTTGCGTTAGATTGATGCCTACAAAATCATTGCGAATCGCTTTATTGGTCACATCTACCGTCAGCGTATCTTTGATGTCTTTTTGTAATTTTTTAAATTGGGATAATTTTTTTTGCTCTTGTTCTTTTTCGGTTTCTGTTGTTTTTTCACCTGAGCGTTTCAAAGAGGCGCCTGGTTGATAGGCTAATTCGGTAAGGCCACCAGCTCTTTTAACCAAATCTGAAATGCGTTCGTTTTTTCTGGTAATGGTGTAAGTGCCTGGATATAATACTTCCCCTTCAATTTTTACTTGTTTTTGAGCTTCATAACCTGGTGCCGAACGGACCACTACGATATCAAAGGGTTGTAAAATAAAACTTGCTCCATTCGCTTTCAGGTCCTTATCTACATTTACTTGAAAAATCTGAGCTGAACGGGCTTCAAGGCTACCTGCCTTACTAATTTCATTGGATACTCTTCTGCTGATTTCCACTCGATCTGTCGTAGCGGATTCTTTTAATCCTCCGGCCTTAATAATCAGTTCTTCTAAACTCATATTATTGGCATAGGGAAATTCACCTGGGGCTATTACATCCCCTGAGATTTGGACTTTATACTCCTCTTTTAAGTCAAAAATAGAGGAAATTTGGATTTGGTCTTCCCTTTGGAGCAGGATATCTGGTGAAGTACCCGACATGATGCCTTTGACATTAAAAGCAATCATTTGAGGTTGCAGATCAGTTCCTAAACGGGTAATGTATCCTCTGTTCAAGAAGGCATCCTCTTTCAAGCCCTCCGCTTTTTGGATGAGTGTCTTTAAGGTCAATCCTGGTTCTAATTCATAAGCTCCTGGTCTGAATATTGCCCCTTCAATGCTTACCCGATTTTCAAAACGGTCCAATATCTCGTTCACAAAATAGTGACCACCACTTTGCGGTTGATATTTTGTGAATTCTTCTGAGGTGATGTCGGAAATTTTTCTTTCTGTTGGGGTAGATTGGACCACTTTAATTCTAGCTTGATAGGCATTTTCGGTAAAACCTCCAGCAAATCTCAATAAATCCGATAGATTTTCATTAGCCTTCATTTCGTAAATAGCGGGTCTTTTAACTTCCCCTTCAATTTGAACTCTTTTGGTATAGGTGGGGATCCTGATGATATCTTGGTCTTGTAATCTGATGGGGTTTTTATATTCCCCGTTGAGCAGAAAATCATATACATCTAAGGTGGCTATTTTTTTTCCGCCTCGAATAACTTCAATATTTCGGAAGGAACCATTGATGGAAGGACCACCTGATGAATACAGGGCATTGAATACGGAGGCAATAGAAGGTAAGGTATATGTGCCGGGTTTGGTGACCTCACCAGTGACGATCACTTTGATGCTGCTGATGTCTCCAATGGCTACGCTGAGTTTGGTGTTTCCCGAATTGATGCCGGAATATATTTTACTCAGCTTTGCCTTAATTCTTGCCGTAGCTGCCTCCACAGTTAAACCACCTACAGGCGTTACTCCTGCCAAAGGAATATTGATGGTTCCTTCGGGACTTACATTTAATTGATGACTGACTTCAGAATAGCCGTAAATATCGATTAATATCTGATCACCAGTACCTATCACATAGTTTTGCGGCGTTGCCAGCCTTAAACTGGGTTCAAAAGTAATTTTAGAATTTTGAAATAGCTCCTGTCCGAATATCTTAGGCTGTAGAGTATTGAAGACATCCACTGTATTTTTTGTAGAGTCATTTAAAGCGGGATCAATTTTACCTCCAATGACTTTTCGTTCGGAAGTTTTTTGATCTTTGGTAGTTTTCTTATTTCCGCTTTGCAATTGGGCAACCCTTGCCTTCAACTTTTGTACTTCTTCGGGTTTCATGCCTTTAGCCAAAGCCGCTTGCTCTAATTGGTCCTGAGACATTCCGGAGGCTTCAAACTGCTGCATGAACTGCTTGATTTGTGCATCTGTTAAATTATCTACCTTAATTTCAGAAAAATTTTGTTGGTTGATGCTTTGAGCTTTCGTTTGGTAGGAAAGCAATAAACCCAATACAAGAAAAAGTGTGAAAATAAATTTTTTGATATTCATTGATATGATTTGTAAAACAAAGTAACCTTAATTTATTTAAAGGTCCTAAAAATTTCAATTAAACGGAAAAAAGTATGCTTATGATTATCGATACTTTCAATTACAAAAAGAAACATTTCTTCTTTATAAACATGGATCATCTTATTTCTATCATTTAAAGTTTGAAACAAATTTTGACAAAGTTCATCATTTATGCATTGAGAAATGTAAAGTTCTCTGTAAACTCCTTTTGGAAAAGTCACGGTGGTTCCAAATTTCCATTCTAATAAGACTTTACCCAATTTCCAAGTTAATTCAGTACAATATTCAAATTTTTGCAACTACCCGTTTTTAATGGCGTCTGCTTCAATTTCGTTATAATTTGAGGGATTAAGTGATAAAATTTTATTAAAACCATCTAACGCTTTTTCAAATTCCGCTAAATCAGTTGTAGATTTTTCGGATAATTCCATGTATTGATTTTACTTAAAGCTTCTTTTCTAAACTCGCTGCTTACTTGATAAAAGTCGATTAGATCTACTTTCAAAAGAATGTCACTTTCTTGCAACTCTTCCTCTAAATCTTATTTTATAATTACGGACAGCGGTTTTTTGCCCCAAACTCCTACCTCAATATCAGACATCTAATGGGGATTGCCTACAGCCCTACTTCCAAACAAGAAAACCGCATAATCTTTTAATGGTACTCTTTTGAGTACGATTTCTTTAACGATATTTAGGTAGTTTTCCATTTTATACTTTTGCTCTTCTTAAATGTTTCTTTCTTTTAAAATGTGTTTGCCTTCGACTCCGCTCAGACTGACATTGTCTTCGACACCCCCTTCGACTCCGCTCAGGGTGACAACGCTCAGGCTGACAATCGACTCCGCTGCGCTTGTCACGCTGAGCGAAGCACCTTACTTGTCACGTTGAGTGGAGTCGAAGCGTTACTCAAAATAATTCATCGTTTGATAGCCACCATCTTTTAAGTATTGATCTTTTTTGGTCAAATGTAAATCAGAGTGTACCATGTCTTTTACCAATGCCGGTAAGTCATATTTTAATTTCCAGCCTAATTTTTCTTTGGACTTGGTAGGATCTCCTAATAATAAATCAACCTCAGTGGGTCTAAAATATTTAGGATCTACTTTGACTATAGTTTGGCCCAATTTTAAACTTTCTAAATTTAATCCTAGTTCTTTGGCTTTATCCTGGTCAACATCAATGATTACTCCTTTTTCATTATCATCTTTTCCTGAAAATTCTAGAGTGATACCCAATTCTTCGAAGCTCATTCTAATGAATTCACGAACTGTGGTGGTGACACCGGTAGCGATAACGAAGTCTTCAGGTTTTTCTTGTTGCAAAATCAACCACATCGCCTCAATATAATCCTTGGCATGTCCCCAATCTCTTTGCGAAGAGAGGTTCCCTAAATATAGACAGCTTTGAAGTCCCATGGCAATTTTCGCGGCAGCCCGAGTAATTTTACGGGTCACAAAAGTTTCTCCTCTTATGGGACTCTCGTGATTAAATAGTATTCCATTACAAGCAAACATACCATAAGCTTCCCGGTAATTTACGGTTATCCAATACGCATACATTTTAGCGACTGCATAAGGAGATCTAGGATAGAAAGGAGTAGTTTCTGATTGTGGTACTGCTTGCACTAGGCCATATAATTCGGAAGTGGATGCTTGGTATATTTTGGTCTTTTTGGTCAATCCTAGTAGCCTTACAGCTTCTAAAATTCTCAACGTCCCGATGCCATCCGCATTGGCTGTGTATTCAGGGGTGTCAAAGCTCACTTTTACATGACTCATCGCAGCTAAATTGTAGATTTCATCGGGTTGGATTTCTTGGATGAGTCTAATTAAGTTGGTAGAATCCGTTAAATCTCCATAATGTAGCGTGAGTTTTACTCCTTTTTCATGTTGATCTTGATAGAGATGGTCAATCCTGTCTGTATTAAAAAGTGAGGTTCTTCTCTTTAAACCATGAACTTCATAATTTTTCTTTAATAAGAACTCTGCAAGATAAGCACCATCTTGTCCTGTAATTCCTGTTATTAAGGCAACTTTACTCATTTATTTTCTTTATTTGATTGATTGGAATTTTGGATGGTTGGAATGTCTCGCTCCATTTAAATTCTTTGTCTTGTTATTTAATTCTTAATTCAACTCTAATGCTTTTGCCATACTAAGCGGAGTCGAAGCACTCTATTTTTCTTGTTAAAGCTCCCTTCAACTCCGCTCAGGGTGAGCTCAATTTACAAAATTTTCCCATCTGCAATATCAATTAAATACTTACCATAACCACTTTTTACCAGGGGCTGGCCTAAATCGCGAAGTTGATTGGCGTCTATAAAATTCATTCTATAGGCGATTTCTTCAATACACCCAATCTTTAAACCCTGCCTATCCTCTATCACCTGAACAAATTGGCCAGCTTGCATTAAGGATTCAAAAGTACCGGTATCTAACCAAGCAGTTCCTCTACTTAATAAGCCGACTTGTAGTTTCCCTTTTTCTAAATAAACTCTGTTGATGTCTGTTATCTCCAATTCTCCACGAGGGGATGGTTTAATCTCACTGGCAATTTTAACGACTTCGTTATCGTAAAAATATAAACCGGGAACGGCATAATTAGATTTTGGGTGGGCTGGCTTTTCTTCAATAGAAATGGCTTTTTTGTTTTCGTCGAATTCGACTACCCCATAGCGTTCGGGATCTTGAACAGGATAGGCAAAAACAATTCCGCCATCTGGATGGGTGTTGGTTTGCATTAACTTTGCCATACCATCTCCGAAAAAGATATTATCCCCTAAAACTAGCGCAACGGAATCAGCTCCTATAAAATCGGCGCCAATAATGAAAGCTTGCGCTAAACCATCAGGTGATGGTTGTTCTGCATAAGAAAATTGACAACCCAAGTTAGCGCCATCGCCTAATAATTTTTGAAAACCAGGAAGATCATGTGGGGTTGAAATCATCAAGATTTCATTGATCCCTGCTAACATTAAAGTAGACAGTGGGTAATAAATCATGGGTGTATCGTAAACCGGCATCATTTGTTTACTAACTGCTAAGGTTAAGGGATGTAATCTGGTTCCAGATCCTCCTGCTAGAATAATTCCTTTCAATTGAGCGCTATTTTAATTATTTAATCAGTCTTCATTTAGATTTGCAAATCTAAAAAAATTATGCTTGATTTAGCGCCTTTACGTTTTCTTCTAATTCATGGTACCAAGCTTCGCCATATTTTCTAATTAATGGCGCTTTCAAGAATTCATAAACTTTTACGTTGTGTTCGTCGCCAAAGCTACAAGCCGAACTGCAAATGCTCCATCTGTCGTAATGAAGCATATCAAATTCTGGGTATGGAGTTAACCGGATAGGGTATAAATGACAAGAGATCGGTTTTTGCCAATCTATTTTCCCATCTTCATAAGCCTTTTCAATGGCACATTTTGTAATGCCGTTCTCCCAAATTACGTAAGCACATTCTTTATTTCCATCCACACAAGGAGTGGTTAAATCATCATCTAGGTCTTTTACTGAAGTCCCCATTTTTTCAACAGTTTCAATTCCCTTTACCGTCATGTAGGGCTTTACTAAGGGATAAATATTTTTTAGTATTTCAACCTCTTCTTTATCTAAGGGTGCACCTGCATCGCCTTCAATGCAACAAGCACCTTTACATTTATCGAGGTGACAAATAAAATTTTCTTTGATTAACTCCTCAGAAACCAAATGACCACCTACTGCTATCATCACTTTTTCTTTCATATTCCTTTAATTATTTCGCCTTTTTCATCAACTTTCCCTCTGTTAATTGCAGGGTTCCCGTACCATAATTCAAATGGCTTTACTGATTTAGTCAATACTGAACCTGCACCGATAAATGCAAACTCCCCAATTTCATTTCCGCAAATAACAGTTGTATTTGCGCCAATGCTCACTCCTTTATGAACGATGGTTTTTAAGAATTCATGCTTTCTATCAATAAACGATCTTGGATTTAAAATATTGGTGAAAACTACGGAAGGACCGATGAATACATCATCTTCAATTTCAACACCTTCAAAAATAGAGACATTGTTTTGAATTTTCACGCCATTTCCAACCTTCACATTTTTACCCAGAAATACATTTTGCCCTAAAGTACAATTTTCTCCAATTTCAGCACCTTCAGAAAGATGACAGAAATGCCAAATTTTTGTATGGACTCCAATCTTAACATCAGCATCAATGATCGCACTTGGGTGGACAAAGAAATTAGTGTTTGGCATTAAAAAAATCTTTTATGGTGTGGCTGATGAAACTGACTTCCTCTAATTTTAATAAGGAGTGAATGGGCAAAGATAAAACAGAATCGCAAATGTGATCAGAAATAGGTGAAAATACCCTAAAGTTGGTATAAGCTTTTTGCTGATGAAGGGATTTTGGATAATAGATCATCGTTTCGATACCCTGATTTTTTAAAAAATCTTTTAGCGCATTACGTTTTCCCTTCTTCACTTTAATCGTAAATTGATGCCAAGAATGGATTCCATCAGTGTTTTTTGAAGGAATGGTAATCTCCTTACAAGAAGACAATTCTTGGATATATTTCGCTGCAATTGACCTTTTAATGGAGAGATTTTGATCAAGATATTGAAGTTTGAACTTCAAAATTGCTGCTTGCAAACTATCTAGTCTGGAATTTATACCCATTATTTCATGCTCATATTTCTTTTGTTGGCCATGATTTGAAATCATTCTGATTCGGTGAGCTAATTCATCATCATTGGTAAATAAAGCGCCCCCATCTCCAAAACCACCTAAATTTTTGGTCGGAAAAAATGAAGTACAGCCAATATGGCCTAATGTCCCTAGCATATTTTCTTTACCATCAATTATTAACTTGCCACCTAAAGCCTGTGCATTATCTTCTATCACAAAAAGTTGATGCTTCTTTGCAATTGCGATGATTTTTTGTAGATCTCCAGATTGTCCGAAAAGATGGACAGGAATAATTGCTTTTGTTATTGGCGTAATCGCTTTTTCAATTTTTGATGAATCTATTTGAAAATATTGATCTTCGATATCGACTAACACAGGAATTCCACCGAGCAAGCACACCACTTCTATGACGGAAACGTAAGCAAAAGCTGGAATGATCACTTCGTCTCCAGGTTTTAAATCAATTGCCATCAAAGCAATTTGAAGGGCATCGGTTCCATTTCCACAACCGATTACATTTTTTACGCTAAGATATTCGGCTAGTTTATTTTCGAAAAGGGTTACCCCATCTCCTTTAATATAATTCCCACTTGATAAAACCTTTTCTATTTCATTGCTTATCGAAGGTTGCATTTGTTGATATTCCGCTGCGAGGTCAATCATTTTAATCGCTTTCTTCATAAGCGGGCATCCACAAATTTCCGATCGATAATGGATTTTGTATCAAAAACAACTGCATTATTCTTCTGAAATTCTTCAAAATCGAGCATCAAAAATTCTTGATGCGCAACGGCAATCACGATCGCTTGGTATTTTTTTGGTATTATTTTTTTAATTAACTTGATGGGATATTCTGTCCATACTTCACCTGTGTTAGCCCATGGATCAAAAACATCAACGGCTAAATCAAATGAAATTAATTCATTGTAAATGTCGATTACTCGAGTATTTCTAATATCAGGACAATTTTCTTTAAAGGTAAAGCCTAAAATCAAAACGTTACTCTGCATAATTTTTTGCTCTTTTTTCAGCATTAACTTGATGAGCTTATTGGCTACAAACATCCCCATATTATCATTCACTCTTCTTCCAGATAGAATCACTTGAGGGTGGTAGCCTAAAGCTTCCGCTTTATGAGCCAGGTAGTAAGGATCTACACCAATACAATGCCCACCTACTAAACCAGGCTTGAATTTCAGAAAATTCCATTTTGTTGCGGCGGCATCAATAACATCATGGGTATCAATCCCCATTCGATCGAAAATTAGAGCTAACTCATTTACAAAAGAAATATTCACATCTCTTTGGGCATTTTCTATGGCTTTCGAAGCTTCTGCAACTTTGATGCTCGGGGCTAGATGTGTTCCTGCAGTGATGATTTTCTGATATAGCTCATTTACTTTTAGTGCTGTTTTCGGATTGGATCCTGAAGTCACTTTACAAATTTTAGTAAGTGTGTTGACTTTATCTCCTGGATTGATTCGCTCAGGAGAATAGCCCACAAAGAAATCTTGATTTAGCTTAAAACCACTTATTTTTTCAATCAAAGGAATGCAATCTTCTTCGGTACAACCTGGATATACGGTTGATTCGTAGATGACTAAATCATCTTTTTTGATGATTTTAGCAATCATTTCTGTTGCTTTTAATAGCAAAGTTAAATCTGGGGATTTATATTGATTGATAGGTGTGGGAACCGTAATAATATAAATAGTACAAGATTCGATATCTTTCAAACGAGATGAAAATTGAGGCTTTGCGGCTAATTTAAACTCCTTTTCGCTGATCTGTTTGGTTTTATCTTTAGCTGCTCTGAGTTGATGAATTCTTTCTTCGTCAATATCAAAACCAATGGTTTCATAAACCTGCCCAAATGCTACTGCAAGTGGTAAACCTACATAACCTTGTCCAATTATAGCTATTTTATACATGGCATATCAAGCGTATTAGAAAGGTAAAAGTAGGAATTTATTTTTAGCGTAAACAGCCACCTATTGGCTGGCCTGAAGCGGTTGCCTTAAGCCTTCAGCAGATTTTATTTCCATCGTCACTGAGCCTATTAAAACCTCTACCTGGGCTTTCACCGGAATTCTATTCCCATCATCAGTAATCCACAAATAGAGTTTACTGTCTTTTCTAAAAATTCTGCCTGGCTTAATGGAAGGACTAAATTTTAAACATCTTATTTGACCTAGATCAGTTTTAATGGTTTCTTTGCCTATATATTCTATGGTTAATGGGGTAATCTCGTCATCTAAGAAATAGTTTAAAGTCAATTTTTCTCCTTGTTTAATTCCCGTTAGATCCAAATTTCTGGCAAAATAATAAGCAGACACCAAATCAAAAGTTTGCTCAACTGGCGACTTAAAAGTTCCTTTATTCGAAACTACTTTTTGTTCTTCCTGATAAAAGCGAGCTTTGTCATTTCTCCGGTATCCATCTTCTCTGATGTTTTCTGTATAAAGATAAGGCGTAAAGTTTTTCTCATCAATATAAGAGTCATACCTGTTCCTTACTTTATAAAAAATATCAAAACTACCTGATGTGGAGCCATCTACTGATAAATGGTAGGTTGGATTTCCATCGAATTTCACATCGGTATCTAAAACGTTAATGGTGGCCTCTGCAGCAGTAAAAATGCCATATTTGAGTTTATATTTTAAGGTTTCTCCCGGCTTGAATGTAGAATATTTAAGATAGGAGACGGTTTGTGCATTTATACTTGCGTTAAATGTTAGGATTACAAAAGTAATCAACAAAATTTTCTTCATAGACAGCTTAAAACAATTAATGAACCAAACTTAATCTTTACGCTTAAATATGGGTACTGTTGAGCAAGGTTCGCCATACATGATGCTCTTTACAATGGGATTTAATTTTGATGTTAAAGCCATAAATGCAGACACCGGAATCTCTATATCACCGCAACCTTTGATGACTAAACGTTGATCTTTGAATTTTTGTACATCTAACTTTTCTATGGCACCTAAATACAATGCAGTTTCCAATAATTCGAGGTCACCAAATACGAAGAAATTAGCAATTGGTTGTAGTTTAGAGGCGATTAACATATAAGCCCAAGTAGGAACAATGGCATCTGCAGAGCAAATAACGGCAATATTTTTATCTTTAAATACTTCCCAATCTTGGTTTTTAACTTGTTCTCTAAAATCTTTCTCTCGTAATATCAATCCTTGAAAAAGGTGGTCTTTCATATCATAAACCACTCTTTCGCCTTTATCGTGTAGATCTGCTAAATCGAAAGATACCAATCCACTTTGAGCAACTTTATTGATTATATTTTCTTGAATGTCCATCATTTTTAAAATAAAAAAACCGAAAGCCTACATGGCTTTCGGTTTCAAAATTAAGTATTTTATCGGTTAATAGAACTTTGTTCTACTGTCCTTAATGTCTGCTTTCTTCTTTAAAACTTCAAAAACAGCTTGATCAACTTGCTGACTGATAGCTTGTTCCATTTGTTCTTTAACTTTCAATACATTGGTTAAAGCTGGCGGATTGGTAAAACTTTTTACAGTATATATATAAACCCCCCTATCTCCGTCAATTACTTTGGATAGTTTATTAGGTTGTGAGCCAAAAATAGCACCAATCACTTTGTTTTCTTGGGCAACTCCAGGAATTACTGGATTGGCAAAAACTACATTCTCAACAGGTACTACTTGCGTTCCTAACTTTGTTGCTACTTGAGCTAAACTAGACGCACCATTTAAAGCACTTTCAAATTTAGTTTTCAAAATTTTACCTTGCACCATGCGCTTTACATCAGGCTCGATTTGTTTTTTAACATCCTCTAAAGAAAGCGTTCCTTCTGGTTAAATGGTCGTTAATACAGCGACCACATATTTATCACCAATATCAAAAATCTCATTAGAAACAGCGCCTTTGTCAGCATTAAAGGCCCACTTGATTAATTTACGGGAATCATCTAAACCAGGTAACGAAGCTTGTAAAGGAGTTACGTTTTCACCCACTTTTTTATTTAGACCTTGTTTTTGTGCATTTTCTTCGAATTGCTGAACACTGCTCACCCCACTTAAGAAACTTTGTGCTTTTTGATAAGCCGATTGCTCAGTACCCGAACTTGGTACTATTGCTTTATCAACTACAGCAACTTTAGCGACTCTTGATAATCCAATTTGCTTTTCTATTTCTATTACGTGAACACCATACTGCGTATTTACGACTAAAACCTGTCCTTGTGAACCATTAAAAACGGCGCTTTCAAATGCAGGAATCATAGATCCTCTAGCAAAAGTTCCTAAATCACCACCTTTATCTTTAGATCCATCAGTTCCGTATTTTGCTGCTAATGCTGCAAAATCAGCTCCACCTTGTATTAATTTCTTTAAAGAATCTGCTTTGGCCTGTGCTTTATCTAAACCACCTTCAGCAGCTGGATTAATTAAAATGTGACGAGCTTTTACCGAATCAGGACTCATTCTGCTATCAATTAGTTTCGCTACCTTATAAGATCCGTTGGAAATAAATGGTCCATACACATCACCTTTGGCGGCATTAAACATGATTGAATCTAAAGAAGGCTCTAGAGAACCTTTCTTTTGATAGATTAAAGGAGTTTTTGTATCTGAGTTAATGGCTACAAATAATGAATCATTGTTAGTAGTTTTTAAGCCTCCAGCAATCTTTTCTATTTTAACTTTAGCTTCTGCAGTATCTTGAATAGATGGGGCTGCATCAAACGCTACATATTCAAAAGATCTAGTTTCTGTTGGATTTTTGAATTTATACTTGTTCTGCTCATAGTATTCTTTATAATCGGCATCAGTTACTTTTACTTCAGCATCTGGAACAGCAGCGTAATCGGTGTAAGCATATTCAAAATTCACCAATTTATTTTTGTTGGTATAATCGTCTTTAGCATCTAATGTGTTTACATAAACACCATTTTTAACTAAGTTGATATACTTTTCGTTGATACGTTGTTGTTGAACGTTATCTTCTAATTGAACCCATTGTGCTTTTAACTGACCACTTGGATCTGTATCCGCACTTTTTCTAGAGTTTACGGCAGTTGCTCTGTCAAATTGACCAGTTTGTTGGTTGGTAAAAATTTGTTTTACCTGTTGTGTAGGATTATCAAAAATCAAATCAAACAATTCAGTTTGACCAACACTTAAACCTAATTTATCAGTTTGTTTTTTTAAGATGATACCAGAAACTGTTTGATTCCAAGTATTTTCAACAACATAACCAGTCATTTGAGCATTTAAACTACCCATTTGTTGTTTAAACTGCTGTGAGTTTTGCTCCACCCGATTGTTAAAATCCTTATAAGAAATGGTCTCACCCGCAACTTTACCTACTTCACTCTGAGAATCGGCGATAAAACCTTTTCCACTTCTAATTGCATCACTTAATAAGAACGCCACAATTGCAAAACCGATAGCAATCACAATGATTACACCTGCTCGGTTACGCAAAAAACCCATTATTCCCATATTGTATTATATAATTTTTTGTTTTTAGAGGGCGCAAGATACAAATTTACCTTTTAAAGCATAAAATTTTGTTAGTTAATTAAACTCAGCTCAAAGACTAGGTGTTCAGATCATTAAATTTGCTTTTTTAACTTTTAGAAAAGTAATTTCATTCTTATCATCTTTTATCGGTTGAGCTTTATAGGGCTGAGCATCCCTTCATTTTTCTCATCTTTGATAAAGTTGCAGACCTTTAAATCTCACGCACTCTCGGTTTATACATTAACAGAGAACGTAGATCTAGCTTCCTCCTTTCCTTGAGGAGAGGGTAGAATGAGGTGTATTAAGAATCATCATCCTTAAAATATGCAAACAAAATATAGAGCCTGACTATTATGTAGTGATAAATGAAAAAGACTTTCCTTACCGCCGAATGGCGAAAACTGGCCATGGCAAATTACATTGTCGATCCGGGAATACTTCAAAAATATGTACCTCCACACACCGAGTTAGATTTTTACAACGGCAATTGCTATGTGAGTTTAATTGGTTTTATGTTTATGAACACCAAGATTAAGGGTATAAAAATCCCATTTCACATTAATTTTGAAGAAGTGAATTTGCGTTTTTATGTTCGCTATAAAGAAGGTGATGAATGGAGGCGG
>JACMOI010000077.1 GCA_014378105.1 Pseudopedobacter sp. | reverse complement strand
GAGTTTTTATCAGACTATCTACTCAATTATAAATTCAATTTTAAACTTCCAAAACAACAAAAAT
The DNA here is from genome assembly GCA_014378105.1 of Pseudopedobacter sp. Classification (GTDB taxonomy): domain Bacteria; phylum Bacteroidota; class Bacteroidia; order Sphingobacteriales; family Sphingobacteriaceae; genus Pseudopedobacter. The sequence continues at coordinate 32,762 of JACMOI010000077.1, read as the reverse complement.
ATAAGATAAGACAAACAATAGAAATCTAAAATCAAACAAAAAAACCATGAACAAAAAAATTATTGCGCTTTCTCTACTACTTGCTAGTAGTGGGTTTGCAGCCAATGCACAATTTGGCAAATTAAAAGACAAAATGAGTGGCCTTATGGCTGGCAAAGGCAGTAAAATGTCTGGAAACTTTAAAACTGTTTGGGAATCTGAGTTCGCTAATAAAGCCACTGTTTTAGCAGTTACAGGCTCTTTTGGAGATAGTTATGTATTGGGTACAGATGAAAACTCTGCCTCTGTTTTAAATGGAGATGGAAAACCAGTTTGGGACGGAGATTATAAAAGCATTACGACCAATAAAACCAACAAATGTGATTATCAATATTCAGTTTGGAAAGATGGAGGTAAGGGAGGGTATCTTTTTCTTTTTGATGCCAGAAAATTAGGAACAGATAGAATTGCAGTTATTGATATGGCCAATGGAAAAGAACTTTGGAACAGTGAAAATTATCAAAATCTAATACCAAAAGATAGAGGCGCTATAGGAAGCAGCACTTCAGATTTAGAAACCGTTAAATATATTGATGAATTAGACGCCTTTTTAATTGCCCAAAAAGATGGGATGAATTTAGTAAGGGCAAAAACAGGGGAAAAAGTTTGGGAAACAAAATTGATTAAAGGTGCAGTTGCAAAGTATACCTATGATAAGGCAAAAAATGAAATTGTGATGCTTAATTATAAGCCAACTTTTTTTGGAGCTTTAATTAGCGGGTTTAAAAACCAGTTGTTAAAAATAAATGCAGCTAACGGAGAGATAGTTTGGGATGCATCTTTTAGAGGTACAGTAGAAAAAGAATTGGTAACGCGTAAACCTATTTTAGATCTTTGGTTAAAAGGCGATAAAGTCTTTTTATGGTTAGATGGTATACAGGTATTTAATTCAAATAGTGGCCAAAAATTATGGGAAGTTGCTTATGAAAATGATATGAGTAAAGGAAGTAAAGTCCCTTTCGGTAGCAAAACCCAAAAAGAAATTTATAGAACGTTGGCAAAACCATTATTTACAGATGATGCAGTTTATATTGTAGTTTTTGCAACAAGAGATAGAACCAAATATGTAGAAAAACATGACTTAACAACTGGAAAGCTTCTTTGGGCATCAGAAAAAATAACAGGTGCGTTCTCTATGCCTAAAATTTACAAAGCAGGTGATAAAATAATGGTTCAAGTTGGTGGGAAGGTACAAGTACAAGAAATCGTAACACAATCTAGCAGTTATGGCTCATCCACTTCAAGTAAAATTTATTATGATTATGTAAATCAAAAAAACGGGTTATTGGCTTTAAGTGATGCTGATGGTAAAACCGCTTGGCGTTCTGAAAGATTTGATAAACGCATTACAGATATGATTATTGATAAGGATAAAACGGTTTTTATTGGTGATGGTGATGAATTTTATTCTTATGACATTGCTTCAGGAAAGCAACTATTTGATGTAAAACATAACGATGCAAAAGTTGGAAAAGCTTTTGATGTGGTTGACTATGGCGATAACGTAGTGGTGATATCAGAAAAAGGTTTGGCTAGCTATAAAAAAGCAGATGGCAAGAGAAATTACGCAACAGATAAATTATCAGGAATTGATTATTGGTATGATCTAAACGGAAACTTTTTTTTAAGGAATCAAAAAAACAGTAAAAATATCATTTATGGCATCAACATGGAAACTGGCGAAACCAAAGGTACAGTAGAATCAAAAGGAAAAGGGGGTAGTCCAGAATATGGTGATGGAATAGATATTTCTTCAGATGGCGAATTCATCTATGCTTTTAAGAACAAAAAAGTAGAAAAAATAAAAGTTAACAACTAAGATCTTTTGCTACAAGTAGCAATTGTTTGTGGTACGGCTGCAGCTTAGGTTGTAGCCGTTTTTTATTAAAGCTAAAAACTAAAACATGAAAAAGTTTATAATTCTACTGCTGTTTTTTCCATTAATTGGTGATTGTCAGCAAGTTCAATGGGTATCAAAAGTGATTAAAAGCTCATCCGATTTGGGTGGAAAACAATATAGCTCTAGAAGAGTAATTGGTAAGCCAGATGTTTTCCCTCAAGGGGGGGATAGCCCAAATGCTTGGGCGCCAAAAAACGCACAAGACGGTCATGATTTTATTGAGGTAGAGTTTGAAAAAGCACAAACAGTAAAGCAAATAGCCATTTTTGAAAATTTGAATACTGGTTGTTTTGTGAAAGTTTTAGCCGGTACAGGAGATGGCAAATATAATGAAGTTTTTAGGAGTGCCTTCAGTACCATGAACATGGATTTAGGTTTTATGGATAAGGGTTCTGCCGGCGCAGATAGAGCTTATTATTTTGGACGCAGAAGAAGAAAAGTCTCAGTAGCATCTGATGTTAATAATAAACCAGGTATAGAATATGCCAAATTAGAAGAACCTGTAGAAAATGTTAAAGCTTTGAGAGTGGTTTTTAGCTTTAAAAAATCGGCTGGCGATAAACAAATTGATGCCATTGGAATTTCAGATTCTGATGTTCCAATTGTCCCTATAATTAATACAAGAAAAGAATTTGAAAATTTAACTAAGCCTGAAGTAGTTTTTACTTCTGATAAATATTTTGGCTTTAGTTTCTTAAAGGATAATCGTTTATATCTTAATATGGAAGATAATAACAAAAAAAACAATATTTTTTCTCTTGATGTTATTAATGGTAAAGGTCAGAATTTAACCCAATTACCACAAAGCATCAATAAAAATCAGGAAAATAATTACCTAGTGGGCATTATTGGTAATAGATTTATTGTTGGAGGCTCTCCATATAAAAAGGGAAGTTCAGAAACAGGGTATTTTATTTATAATCAATCTGGCAGTGAATACGTGGTTGAAAAACCTTTGGAAATAGTTGCGTTTAATAATTTTGCAGAAGTCTCATATTTAACAGCTAATAAAGATGGTAGTATCATTATTATGGCATTAGAATCAGATATATCTCAAGGAGGGTTAGATTTATATTTTGCTAAAATTAAAGAAGACGGAACTTATTCTATTTTACAAAATTTGGGTAAAAATGTGAATTCGGCAAATGACGAATTTTTGCCTTTTTTAGCTGAAGATGAGAAAACCTTATTTTTTATAAGCAACGGAATGAGTAGCTATGGCAATGAAGATTTGTATTACACGGTAAGGTTAGACGATACTTGGAAAAAATGGAGCGAGCCTATTAATTTAGGTCCAATAATAAATGATGAAAACCCGCAAAATTCTTTTGTTTATGATGGTAAGAATGAAATGCTTTACTATAAGGTTATTAAAGAAGAGAAATATCAATTACTAAGAGTTAAAATTCCAATAAATTATTTAAAAGGAAATTAAAATTGATTAAAAAACTTTAATGTGTTGGTTAAAGATAGAAAACGTCATCCTTTTTTTGTCATTCTGAGCGGAGTTGAAGAATAAAACAAAAAAAGATATATCCGCCAGCTGGCGGAGTGTTAAAACGCCCAAATCATTATCATTTAAATTATTAATTATAAAACTTAGATTCTAATCCACATTAATAATTGCCAAATTATAATAGTTAAAGTTTCCTATTAACAATTGTCTTTTTTCTACCTTTGATAAAAACAATCAAACATGAAAGAAATATCAGTTTCAGAATTAAAACAATGGAAAGAGGAAGGTAAAGATTTCCAATTGATAGATGTACGTGAGCCTTTTGAATATGAAATGTCAAATATTAAGGGAGAAAATATCCCTTTAGCTGGAATTGTGATTGAGGCAGATAAAATTTCTAAAGATATACCAGTAGTAATGCAGTGTAGAAGTGGTGCAAGAAGTGCTGCGGCTCTTAATCAGTTAGAAAGTTTAGGATATAACAATCTTTATAATTTAAAAGGTGGCATTTTAGCTTGGGCTGCAGAAATAGACGATAGCATACAAGTTTATTAATGGGCAAGCACATCATTTTTAGTACCATATTAAATATTTTGCTTATTGTAGCTGTAATAGTTGGCTATTACGGTTTTAAATTAGATAACTTGTTTATAGTTATTTTATGTGCTGCTGCGTTTGGGCTAACGGTTTTCTACAAAATAAAGCACATCAAAATTGTGCAGCTAGAAATGAAACAGAAAGCAGAGATTATGGTTAACCTAAAAAGTAAAGGAAAGAAATAAATCTTCCCTTAAAAAATAAGAATATGATATTAATTGTATTAGGAGCAATAGCATTTTTAATAGGTTTTGTGTTATCAAAACAACCCAATCAGCAGGCAGATAAAGTGAGCAGGCTTTTGTACATTATTGCCCCAATATTTATTGTTATTGGTGTTTTTACTTCCTGTTTTAAAACGATAGAACCGGGACAAGTGGGCGTAAAAACCTTATTTGGTAAAGTAGATAATGATGTAATATATAGTGGATTAAATTTTTTAAATCCTTTAGTAGAAGTAACAGGTTTTGATGTACGTACCCAAACTTATACCATGTCTGCAACACATGAAGAAGGTACAGTAAAAGGCGATGATGCTATTAGGATTTTAACAGCAGATGGTTTAGAAGTAGTAATAGATTTATCTGTTCTTTTTAATGTTAAAAGTAACGAAGCCCCGAGGATATTAAAAGAAATAGGAACGGATTATTTAGATAAAATTGTTCGCCCAATATCAAGAACTGCTATTAGAGATAATGCCGTTTCTTATGATGCGGTTGCTTTATATTCCTCTAGAAGAGATGAATTTCAAAGCAAAATATATAAAACTATAGAAGCTAGTTTTTCTAAAAGAGGTTTACAATTACAACAATTATTAATTAGAAACATTACCCTTCCTGCTTCTGTAAAAGCAACTATTGAATCTAAAATTAATGCAGAGCAAGATGCACAAAAAATGACCTTTGTACTGCAAAAAGAAAAGCAAGAAGCAGAGCGAAAAAGGGTTGAAGCGCAAGGTATTGCTGATTATCAAAAAATACTTTCTACTGGATTATCTGATAAGCAATTACAGTATGAAGCTATAAAAGCTCAACAGGCAATCGCAACTTCAGCAAATGCTAAAGTAATCATTATGGGAAGTGGTAAGAATCCAGTGATTATCGGAGGAAATTAAAATTCATTTCTTACGTTTCCAAAATATTAACAGCAGTGGATTAATTTCACTGCTGTTTTTTTGTAATTTGCTTTCTTTATGAATCCTTACGAACAAAAACGCCGCTGGAAATATCTTTTGCTCTTTTTTGCAGTAGTTATTGCCTCATCATCCTTATGGTACACCGATTTTTTGGTAACAGGGATTTCAAAATCTGAGCGTACCCGAGCAGAGATTTGGAGCCAGAGTTTTAAAAAGCTTTTCAATACTGATAACGATGAAATGATGAACTATCTTTTTACAGTAAGAGATAGCTTAACTGTTTCTGTGATTGTTACAAATGAGAAGGATTCTATTATGATGTATACTGCTCTAGATTCTACTAAGACTTACTATAAAGTAGAATCAGATAAAGTATATGACCCAAAATATTTTCTGCGGGAGTTAAAGAGAATGAAAGCCCAACATGAGCCCATTTTAATAGACTTTGAGGGAAAACCAAGTTATTATAAGGTCTATTATAAAGATAGCGATTTACTCACACAGCTCAGGATCTTCCCCTATATTCAACTAACCGTAATTGCAGCTTTTCTATTTATTGCTTATTACTCCTTTAGTTCGGCCCGGCGTTCCGAGCAAAATCAGGTTTGGGTCGGCTTAGCCAAAGAAACGGCGCACCAATTGGGAACACCCATTTCATCATTAATGGCCTGGACAGAATTATTGAAAGATAAGTTTAATGCGGAGCAAGATCCCCTCATATTACAGATGGAGAATGATGTGAAGCGATTAGAAATTGTGGCAGATCGGTTTTCCAAAATCGGCTCAAAGCCAGTTCTTACTCGCCATTCTGTTCATCAGGTAGTAACCGAATATGTGGATTACTTTAAAGTTAGGGTAAGTGACAAAATACAATTCAGCATCAGTGGAGATGAACATCAAGAAGCATTTTTAAACATTCCATTGTTTGATTGGGTGATAGAAAATATTCTAAAAAACGCAGTGAATGCTATTGAAGGCGAAGGTCAAATTTCTATCAATATTGAAGAAAATATTGTGAAAGAGCAGATATTTGTAGATATTACCGACTCTGGTAAGGGTATCCCTCGTTCTAAATTTGACGCTATTTTTCAGCCTGGTTTTACAACGCGTAAAAGGGGCTGGGGCTTAGGACTTTCCCTTACCAAAAGGATTATAGAAAATTATCATAGAGGACAAATATTTGTAAAAGAATCTGAAATTGGAAAAGGAACCACTTTCAGAATAATTATTAAAAGTAGCTTAAATTATGTACCAACCCTTAACTAACGAATACAATCCATTTTACGAAGGATATATCCAATTAGCTTCAGCCGGAAATCAACCGATTTTAAAAAGGTTAAAGTCACAGCTAAATGCTATTGACGATTTTTTAGCGGATATCCCTGCAAAGAAATATGATTACGCTTATGCAGATGGAAAGTGGACAGTGAAACAAGTGATTTCTCATTTGATCGATACAGAAAGAGTAATGACTTACCGGGCAATGCGTATTGCCAGAAATGATCAAACTGATTTGCCAGGTTACGACCAAGATTTAATTGTTGCAAACACTGACATTGATAAATATTCTTACGAAGATTTGGTAGATGAATTGGTAATGTTACGTCAGGCAAATTTATTTTTCTTCAAATGTTTAACAGACGATGATATGAGAAAGAAAGGAACAGCAAATGGAAATGTAGTTTCTGCGGGTGCCTTGCTTTTTATTATCTACGGACATATCGAGCATCATTTCAATATTTTAAAAGAAAAGTACTTAAAGAAATGATATGGTTTTCTAAACCCGATTTAATCGAGTTAAACGGAAGACCAAAAAATCATATTGGTGCATTACTAGGAATTGAATTTACTGAGATTGGAGATGATTACATAAAAGGTAGGATGCCGGTTGATGAAAGAACGCATCAACCAGTCGGGATTTTGCATGGGGGCGCCTCGGTAGTTTTAGCAGAAACTTTAGGAAGTGTTGCTAGTAATTTGGTTTTAAATCCCGAAAGGAATATGGGGGTAGGCCTGGAAGTTAACGCTAATCATTTACGCCCCATCAAAGATGGCTGGGTTACGGGAATTTGTACGCCCATTCACATTGGAGGTAAAACCCATATTTGGGATATTAAATTATATAACGATGCTGGAAAAATGACTTGTATCAGTCGGCTAACTGTTGCAGTGGTTCCGGCAGTCATTAAATAAAAAATGCTCCTCTAGTTTTGGGGAGCATTTTTTATTAATTCTACACTAAACTATTTATTCAAAGTTTCTTTCTTTTCGATAAGGTAGGAGGTAAATAAGCCTAAACCTCCGAAGATGGCGATCAATGAGAAATAGATAGGCACATTGCGATCGTTATTTCCCCACTCATCTGCTGTTACTTTAAATATGGAGTGGTCTAAAGTAAAGGCTAAAAACAGACCTAAACCGGCACCTATTAACAATAAACCCCATTTTAATACCGTATAAGGTTGTGGTTGGCTTTTCCTTAATCCGGGGTCAAGACCTTTTTCAATCATGGCCATTCTTTCTTTATTAGACATGTACCTCAATCCAAAAATTACCGCTGCGGTACAGATGAACATCACTATTGGGACACTAAAAACTACGTTATTTTGATCCATTTTAAAAAAATTTAATTGTTAAACTATCTTTTGTAATCAGTACATCTGATTTGTAAGCTATGACTACCTCATTTTTAAACAGGTTACAGTTACATGTTAAATTTTATTTTGTTAGAGATGTTTATTGATTCAGACCAATCCTTAGGGGAAGTTTGATGTTAGCTTCTAATGTCTGAAGGTATATAAACGAATAACACTCCCCCTTTAAGGAACATCTAAAAAATATTTATCTTTAATTTGTAAAGTCCTGTAACCTAAAACTAAACACAGTAGTCATAAAGGTATAAATGCAAAATAAAAGTTCTGATATAGAAATTATAGATACTGTACTTGCGGGTAACCAATCGGCTTATGCCGAGTTGGTGAAAAGAAATCAGCGCTATGTTTTTACTTTAGCTTTGCGTTTTACCCGTAGCCGGGAGGATGCAGAAGAAGTAGCTCAAGATACTTTTGTGAAAGCTTATCGATCTATATCAAGTTATCAAAGAACAGCAAAATTTAGCACTTGGTTATATACTATTGTTTACAACACGGCGATGACTTATCTTCGTAAAAAGAGATTAGACACCAGTTCTATTGATGACAAAGGAAATTTAATTCAGTTAGAAAGTTACGGGTCGATGAGTGAGAATTTAAGTGTTGAGCGAAAGTCGAGGAGTTTTTATGTAAACAAAGCCATTGAGAACTTGCTGCCTGATGATGCAACTATTATTAATCTTTTTTATCAGGGAGAGCAATCATTAGAAGAAATAGCGAAGGTGATGGGGATGGAAGCGAATACAGTGAAAGTTAAATTGCACCGGGCTAGACAAAGATTAAAAAACCAACTAGAAAATATTTTAGGTGGTGAAGTAAAAGATTTAATATGAACACGATAGAAGAAAGAATTTGGGACTATTTGGATGGTATTTGCTCTTCAGAAGAGCAAGAAATCATCTTAAAGTTAATTGCCAATGATCCTGTTTATCAAGACAAATATCAGGAGTTATTGGCTGTTCAAAAAGATATACAGCTTTTAGAGTTGGATGAACCATCTATGTCTTTCACCAATAAGGTGATGGATGAGGTTGCTTTCCAAAGTAAGCCATTGTCAGCGAAAGCAAAGATTGATAAAAAAATTATTTATGGGATATCTACCATGTTTGGGGTTTTACTTTTAATATGTTTAGCCATAACATTTAAAGGAATAGATTGGTCTTCATCGGCGGCATTACCAGTTAAATTAAATTTAGACCAGTTGTCTAAACAGATTAAATTATCATCAGAAGCTAAAAATTTAATTTTATATGGCTTCTTAATGTTCGACACAATCGCAGCTTTAATGCTGATGGATAAATATTTAAGAAAAAGATTGGCTTAAACTTCTTTAGGCTACGATAAAAATCTTGATGCAAATTTGCATCGAGATTTTTTTATTTAGGAGCTAAACTTTTTAAAAAACTCATTGTTATTGTTATATGGCAAAAGCTTCAGTTCAAGTAATAGGCGCAATTCAAAAAACCATTACCCGGTTAGAGAAAAGCAGTACCTATCAATGGGGGCATATGGGTAGCTGCAATTGTGGCAACTTGGCTCAAGTGATAACTAGTTTAGATAAAGCAGAAATTCATAAATCCGCTATGCGAAGACATGGCGATTGGAACGAGCAATTAATTGATTATTGCCCAACAAGTGGCCTTCCTATTGACCATATTATTAACGAAATGTTAGCTTTTGGTTTTACCAGAGAAGACCTCTCACACTTAGAAAGATTATCAGATCCCGAAGTATTAAAAGTTTTACCAAAGGAAAAAAGATATTTAAAACACAACTTCAAAAAAGATGTAGTTATTTATTTAAAGGCTTGGATTAATTTATTAGAAGATGAATTAATTAAGCACATTTCAATAAGTGAAGTTAAAGATAAACCATTAATAATGGTTTAATTGTTAGTTTAGGTTTAAGACTCTGCTGAATTATTGGCAGGGTTTTTTTATGCTTATATTTAAAGAAATTTTTTTTATCAAAAAGTTATAAATCATGAAGTTAATTGTTAAATCATTTGCCTTTCTCACGGCAATATTATTCAGTATCCAATCAGTTAGTGCGCAAGCTCCAATGACACCAAGACCAAGTTCCGGACAAACTATTGTACAGGATTTTGGATTAGGAAAAGTTACTGTTACTTATAGCCGCCCGAACACCAAAGGGCGTAAAATTTTTGGTAGTCTAGAACCTTATGGAGTTGTATGGAGAACGGGAGCTAATGAAGCTACCACTATTCAATTCACATCCGACGTTTCTTTAGGTGGAAAAATAGTTCCAGCAGGTAAATATGGATTTTTTACTATTCCAGGCAAGGAAGAATGGACTATAATTATTAATAAAACAGCCAATCAATGGGGTGCTTATGATTATAAACAAGCTGATGATTTATTAAGATTTACAGTTAAAGCAACTAGAACCAAGGCTCCAGTAGAAACTTTTACCATACTTTTTACTGATGTAAAAGAAGAGGCTATGAAGTTGAACTTGATGTGGGAGAATACGGAAGTAGTCATTCCAATGACAGTAAATGATGATGCCCGAATTCTGGAAAATATTGATAAAGCAATGGAAGGGGATAAAAAGCCATACTTCGAAGCGGCACAATATTACTTCGAGCATGATAAAGATTTGACAAAAGCTTTAGAATGGATAAATACTGCAGAAAAAACAGATCTAAAAGCTCCATGGTTTAAATTATGGAAAGCAAGAATTCAATTAAAAATGGGAGATAAAATGGGTGCCTTATCTACTGCTACGGAAGGTGCTAAATTGGCTAAAGAAATTAATAACGATGAATATGTAAGACTGAACCAAGGCGTTATTGAAATGGCTAAAAAATAGGCAAAGGCTTGAAAACGAAAAAAGCCCTTGGAATTTTCCGAAGGCTTTTTTCGTTTCTTAGATAAATTTTTTTGAACTTTTATAGATTCTATCCTTATAAAAAATAAGGTTTTCCCAAAACATGAAGTTTTTCATACATAGATGTACCTTCAATAATAAATGTAACATAATCGAGACCGAATATTTTTCATTCTGTTTAAACGGTATGTTGTTTTGATTTAACGGAATGGTTAAATTAGAGTTGAATAATTCAAAATATTTAAGAGTTTTAAGTAAAAAAATAGTAAATATTCACTATTTAGTTAGTAAATATTATATAACTTATGAAAAAAATTGAAAAATCACTCAATAATTAATGTTCTATAATGGATGCTTCTGAAATTTTTAATAACTATCCAGAGAGTAAGGATTTTTACGATGAAATGTATTCTGGAAAGGCTATCAGACCTCCTTATCAAAAACTGCATAATTTTTTAAAGAACTATCCTGCCGAAGAATTATCTAAAAAGGAGGAGATGGCTCGAAGATTATTCATGAGTCAAGGGGTGACTTTTACTGTATATTCTGGCGAAGAAGGGATAGAAAAAATTTTTCCATTTGATATCATACCGCGTATTATTACCGCTGCTGAATGGGCATATATAGAGAGCGGAATCAAACAGCGTTTAAAAGCTTTAAATCATTTTCTAAATGATGTTTATTCAAATCAATTTATCCTGAAAGATAAAATTGTTCCGATTGACATGATTTACTCTTGCGAACATTATTTGCGAGAAATGCATAATTTAAAAGTACCTCATGATATCTTTGTTCATATTTCTGGAATTGATATTATCAGAGATGCAGATGGAACATTCTATGTTTTGGAAGATAATCTGAGAACGCCTTCTGGGGTTTCCTATATGTTAGAGAATAGGGAAATCACCAAACGAATTTTCCCCGATTTATTACCTCAAAATGCGGTAAGAACGGTTACTAATTATCCACAACTACTTTATAAAAATTTAGCGGCACTTTCCCCTCGTCATAATTCTAATCCCAATATTGTGATGCTTACACCGGGGATTTATAACTCGGCATATTTTGAGCATTCGACCTTAGCCCGTTTAATGGGAATCGAACTGGTAGAAGGACGAGATTTGGTTGTAGAGAACCATCGTGTTTTTATGAAAACGACAGAAGGTTTGCAAAGGGTCGATGTCATCTATCGTAGGGTTGATGACGAATATTTAGATCCTTTGGTGTTTCATGCAGGAAGTATGTTAGGCGTTGCCGGCTTAATGTCGGCCTATAGAAAGGGACATGTAGCGATAGTAAATGCACCAGGGAATGGTGTAGCTGACGATAAAGCTATTTATATCTATGTGCCAGATATGATTAAATATTATTTAAATGAAGAGCCTATCTTAAAGAACGTACCAACCTACAAAATGGATGACGTATCTGAAAGAAAACATGTTTTTGATCATATGGATAAAATGGTGATCAAAAAAACCAATGCATCTGGCGGTTACGGAATGATTATAGGTAATGCAGCAACAGACCAAGAAATCGAAGATTATAAAAAAGTGGTTCTAGAAGATCCCAGATCTTTTATTGCTCAACCAATTATTAGTCTTTCTGCAGCGCCATGTTATATTGATGGAAAACTACAACCACGACGGATAGATTTAAGACCATTTGCATTATTTGGTCCATCCGGAATTGAAATTGTACCAGGAGGCTTAACTCGGGTTGCATTAAAAGAGGGTTCGCTAGTGGTAAATTCCTCACAAGGGGGGGGAAGTAAAGATACTTGGGTTTTAAATAGCTAATAGTTCATGATCTATTGTTCATAGACAGATAAAAAATTAAGAAATATATGTTAAGTAGAGTAGCAAATTCTTTATATTGGATGTCGAGGTACATGGAGCGCTGCGATGGTATCCTCAGATTGTTGAGGGTAAATTATGCATATTCTCAGGATGAGTTTGATCAATTTAGTTGGCGGCCTGTTCTATTGATTTTTAGTGAGATGGAACCCTCAGAAATTGAGACTATTAAATACGAAGGCCGTAAAGCCTTGCAATTTATGGTTACCGACAAGTTTAATAAAAATTCAGTTTTTAATTTGGTGAGTAAATCACGAGAAAATGCTCGCTCTGTTCAGGATAATGTAACTAAGGAATTGTGGCAATGCTTAAATGATTATTACCATAAAGTGCGACAAAGCCCATTATCTCCTGCACTTCAAAACGATGATCCAGTTTCTGTTATTGATGATCTGGTACAACAAGGGATGCATTATTATGGCACCTGCGAGATTACCATGGCTCGAAATAAAGGTTACTATTTCATGAATATTGGTAAATACCTAGAAAGGGCTATACAATCAGTAGATATTTTAAATGTGAAATTTAGTGAGCTCAATTACTCGCTAGAAGAAAGATCTGACCCCACTTATTGGAAGTATTTATTGCTTTCTATATCAGGATATGAGCTTTTTTTGAAAAGTTATCGATCCGCTTTAGACTCTAGAAACATCCTACATCAAATTGTTTGGAATGAACATTTTCCACGTTCAATTACCTATTCGATACGACGCTTGAAACAATCTTTCGAAACATTAAAAAGTGATACAAACAGTGAGTCTTATAAAGCTTTGAGCTTTATGATTGGAAAATTAGAAAGTCATATTAAATATTCTGACATAAAAGATTTGGAAGAGGTAGGGTTAAAAGAATATCTTCACCAAATAAAACAAGAGCTTTTAGCAATTGGCAATGCATTAAATCATTATTATTTCGCCTTTAATTAACTAAGCAAAAAATTTTACATGCCAAAATTTACCGTACATCATACCACCACTTATACTTACGAAAGTACGGTGTATGATAGTGCCAACCAGATTATGCTTTTCCCAATTAAGGATAAGTTTCAGGAAGTGGTAGAGCATCAGTTAAAAATTACCGGAGACCCTTTAGTAGATGTTTTTACTGATTATTATGGAAATGAGGTAGGGACTTTTACCCATCCCGAATCTCATAACCTATTGAAAATTGAATCTATAATTATAGTAAACGTGAAAAAAAGGTCAATGCCCGATACCAGCATGTTTTTGCAAGATCAATGGAGTTCATTAAAATATCTAGCAACTCAAGTTCCGTATATCAATTTTCTGAAGCAGGAAAATTTTAAAACTCAGGAAGAAATTTTGGCTGTAATTAATCCAAGTCAAAGGCAAAAAAACACACCTTTTGAAGTCGCTAAATACCTTTGTGATTATGTATACAAGAATTTCAAATATATTAAAGGTATTACGACGGTAGAAACCACAGTGGATGAAATTTGGAAATTGAAATCTGGCGTTTGTCAGGATTTTGCACACATCCTTTTAGTGATGTTGCGTTACATGGATATTCCAGCCCGATATGTGAGTGGTTATATTTGTCCAAATAAAAACGGAATGCGTGGCGAAGGAGCAACCCATGCATGGGTTGAAGCTTTCTTACCTGATTATGGTTGGTTAGGTTTAGACCCAACTAATAATTGTTTGGTTGATGATACCCATGTTCGACTTGCTGTAGGTAGAAATTTTGTTGATTGTAGCCCAGTCAAAGGAACTTACAAGGGAACTTCAAAGCATAAATTAGAGGTGAAAGTGAGTGTTTCTTACGAAAACGATCCAATTCCTCTTCTTTCTGATGATGCTGATATCAGTGAACACGATGCTCCAGTGAACTCGTATAGAAAGTTTATGGAATTTCAACAGCAGCAATAATAATTAATGAATATATAATTTAGGAAAATGGTAAGTATTAAACTCCATGGTCTGTCGCTTCATGGATGATTTATGTTAAAGCAGAGTCTCAAGTTGATGGCTCTGTGTTTTTAAGCTCAACTAGAAACTGATTTATTCAAAACCCTCTCCAACACCAACCCAAATCCAATTACCAAAGCACAACCAAATAGGTTGAGCCACAAATAAGCCATCCAGTCAAATTTATAGGCAATGAAGACGAAAACTTCGGTTAATAGAGCGGCATAAAAAACGGCTTTTCCACCCACTGATTTTACATAAAAAGCCACCAAGAAAACGCCCAGAATGGTCCCGTAAAATAGCGAGCCTAAAATATTTACCGCTTCTAAAAGGTTACCCAATTTACTAGCAAATAAAGCCATGGTAATACTCACGATTCCCCAAAATAAAGTGGTGATTTTACTGATAGTGAGGTAACGCAAATCTGTTCCGCTTTTATTGATGAGTCTTTTATAAATATCTACCGAAGTGGTAGAAGCCAACGAATTTAAAGCACTTGCTGTAGAACCCATAGAGGCCATACAAACTATGGCAATGAGTAAACCAATTAATCCTTTGGGTAAATATTGAGTAACGAAGCGAAGGAAAACATAATTGGTATCGTCCAAGTCGGCATTGGCATCGTTTTTCTTCATTACGGCTAAAGCATCAGCTCGTTTTAGCTGTAGGTTTTCATTCGCAGCTTTAACTGCTGCACTCGCTTCGGCAACATTTTTTTTGCTGCTAAGTGCACTTTCCAATGTAATTACCTTTTCTTTTTTATCTGCGAAAGCCAAATCAAAATCTTTTTCTCGCTCTTTAAATTCGGCTTTAAAGCTAGAATTTTCAATTTTATTGACTTCGTAAGTATTGAAGAAAATTGGAGGTTTTTGAAATTGGTAAAAGGCAAAAACTAAAATCCCAATCAGTAAAATCATAAACTGCATTGGAATTTTCAGCATGGCGTTCATCAATAATCCCATCCGGCTTTGCCCCACTGAGCTACCGGTTAAATAACGTCCAACCTGAGATTGATCTGTTCCGAAATAAGATAATTGCAAAAACAGACCACCAATAATTCCACTCCAAACCGTGTATTTATTGTCCATATCAAAATGCCAATCGATGACATTCATTCGCCCCATTTTACCAGCAATATCTAAAGCTCTGGTAAAGCCAACACTATCAGGTAGTAATTGAACCACCATAAATCCTGCTAAGAAAAGTCCACAGAAAATGATACTCATTTGCAGCATTTGTGTATAAGAAACCGCTTTTGTTCCGCCGTAAACC
This sequence comes from Pseudopedobacter sp., assembly GCA_014378105.1. GTDB lineage: Bacteria > Bacteroidota > Bacteroidia > Sphingobacteriales > Sphingobacteriaceae > Pseudopedobacter. The sequence continues at coordinate 17,081 of JACMOI010000077.1, read as the reverse complement.
GTATATAAAACAACCACACTTCCAATAAACAAGGTGGTATAAGAGGTGTCGATATTTAAAATAGTAGAAAGGATAATAGAAGGTGCATAAATGGTAATCCCAGTAGATAGACCACGCTGGATCAGAAATAGAAATGCGGTAAGTGCTCTGGTTTTTAAATCGAAACGTTGCTCTAGAAATTCATAAGCCGTATAGACTTTCAACTTATGATAAATTGGGACGAAAGTGATACAGAGAATAATCATTGCCAAAGGCAAGCCAAAATAAAACTGAACGAAACGCATCCCGTCAGAATAAGCTAATCCCGGAGCTGAAAGAAAAGTGATGGCACTGGCTTGTGTGGCCATCACGGAAAGACCGACACTATACCACGGCATAGAACGGTCGCCTAATAAATAACCGTCGATATTTTTTTGTCCACGACTTTTATAGATACCGTAAGCGACAATAAACAAAATGGTACAACTAAGTACTATCCAGTCTATTGAACTCATGAAAAATGATTAGTGACTAGGTTAAAAAGAAAAATGAGCAGAGCCAGCCAACAGATTACAATAATGTAAAACTGGCTCCAGCTTTTGATGAATGGAGGAAGCTCTTGATTAGGCTTCTTGCTCTCCACGACTTTTGTTAATCAGGAACTGGAAAAGTCCGCCAGTTAATAAGCCTAAAATTGCACCAATAATGATATGACCTTCAATTGCCCAGCCGGTTATTGCACCAAAAACTAGACCTATTAAATAATATAACCAATTATAATCTTGATAATCGAATTGTTCTTCCATGTGATTTTAATATATGGTTCAAATTTAAGGGAATAATCAAGAAGATAAAAAAAATGAGTAATTAATTAGTGAGGATTAAAAAAATGTCAGCAAAAAAATTAGTAGTAGATTTAAAAAAGGGTATTAATAACGGGTAGTAATTATTTTATTAATGGTGGTTTAACTGCGATATCGATGAATACTAGTTCAATTAAAGTTTTTTTAAGACTTGCATACCGTATAAATACAAATTTCTTGTTTTCTGCCCTTCAACGGCACCAATCCTTGCGATTCGAACTGAAAACAATGTTTGTTTTTTATAGTGTCTTTCAAGTCTTCAGAAATAATCAAATCAGCATCTAACTCGTTACATTTCGCTTGTATCCTTGCAGTAACATTTAAAGTATCACCGTGAAAAGCAATTTCTCTTTTTACATCTCCCACCTCAACGGCAGTTACTAACCCATAATGCAAACCCGCTTTAAATTCTGGAAAAACCCCGTATTTCTTAACATAATAAGCCTTTCTATTTAAAAAATCATCTTTGCAGGCAAAGTAAAAATCTACACAAGTTGCTGTATCTTCTAATCCTTTTGTGGGCCAGCTCAATACGACTTCATCACCTACATATTGGTAAATTTCTGCACCATAAGTAACTGATAAATAATTGATTTTTAAAAAACAGTCTCTAATTAATTTACTGTATTTAACATGGCCTAATTTTTCTGCGTGAGTGGTAGAAGACTTTAAATCCAAAAAAATAAACACTCTTTCTTCTTCTTTAGGATGTGCGTATCGACCCAATAAAAGTGGAATTAATACGCCTGGGCCAAATTTAGTATTTACTTGAATAATGAAACTGATGACAATACTCATGAAAAAGACATAAACTAAAGTCATTTTAAAATAGAAAACCCATGCTTTTTCTGGAAGGCGAAAATTGGTATTTATAAAGTAGTTTGGCAATAAAAATCTTTGCCAGATAATTTCCTTTACAAGAATGAACATAAAGATCATCATCAAAAAATAAAAAATACTTTTTAATAAAATTAATGAGCCAGTAGATTTCCCCTTAAACCATTTTCGATAAAAGAAAAAATCTGAAAATCCTAATATAAGACCGTAAAATAATCCTATTAATAGGGAGATGAGTATAATTGGTTTAATGGAGCTAGGTACCTTAACATCATAAATTACGCTAAATCCTAAAGAAGCAAAGTGTAGGATGTAGCTAAGTAAAAGAAAAGAAAGAATCCAGAAACTAGTTTGCATAAGCACAGCACTAATTAGCGGATGCCTAAAAGCATATTTTCTGGCGCTTGCAGTATAACTGATCTTAAATTTCATGAATTGGAAACTACAAACATCTGTAAAATTCACTTCGAAATCAAATTCATCAATAAGCGATAAGCACCTGGAACACCAGCAGGCAATTCTCTAAAAAAATCTAAACCAGTGTACACATATTTCCCTTTACCATAAGTGGTGATTAATAAGGAGCCATCAGATTCTTTTTCACCTGTATCTTTCATGCTTAAAGGCTTTTCATAATGTGCGTCTACGCTTTGGGCGAAGTAAATTCCACGTTCTTGAATCCAATTTTCAAAATCTTTAGAGGTGATTTTGTTGGGATAATTCAATGCTTTGCTCTCAGGTTTTATAAAGTTGACCGTTGCATCTTCTTCAGTCACACGATCTCTGCTGATGACAAATGGGTAAGGTCCAATTTGTTCCATCATCAATGGGCGATTCACATTATATTGTACTAAGTAAACTCCACCGCTCTCAACATACTTTAGGAGTTTAGGCTGCTCAAAGGCAATTCTTTCGTTCACATTATAAGTTCTTACACCGGCTATAATTGCATCGTATTTAGATAAATCACCGTTCATGATTTCATTTTCAAAAAGCATGGTCACATTTAATCCAATTTCTTTCAGCATATCAGGGACTAAATCTCCCGCACCCATGATATAGCCAATATTTTTTGCAGTAGTTTTTAAATCGAGTTTTACCAATTTAGCTTCGGCTGATGGGAAATAGGTGATGGTCGGAATGTGTTCATAAGCGATAATTTTTATGCCTTTAGAATAGGTTTTACCATCTATTATTAGCGATGCTTTTAAATCTCCGTTAGCGGCATTGGCTTGCGCTGATATTTTGAAAACTACAGTTATTTCTTCACCATATTTCTTCAAATCAAAATTAAATGTTGATGGAGAAGCAACCCATCCTTTGGGTAATGCCAAGCTTAAAGTTCCTTTTGAATCATCTTTAAAAGCTTTGAGTTTAAGTGTAATATTTTTGGTTTCAGCACCATTAAAAATAAAAGCTTTTGAATCTAGATTGATAGTTGCGGGAGGTGTAATAGCCAATGGTTGATATATCTCACCTCTAACTTGGTCAGTATATTTATAAACTATTGGACAAGTAAACGAAAGATTGACGCCATTAATATTAACTAGGAAATCAATTGATTGTGCTGGCATTCCTTCTGGATAATTTAAATTATTTTGATCATCAATTTTATACATACCCACTTCATGAGCATCCTTTAGCCAATAAGGTTGGCTGATCTCTTCAGAGGTGATTGAGCCATCAATTGTTTGTAATTGATTAGCGGCCAAAACTGTGCTCTTACCTAATCTTTTGATAGTAATAGACACATCTTTTAGTTGGCTGATGGCATCCAATCTAACTTTATAAGGCGTGTTGAGCGCCACAGCTGGTTTTTCTGCGTAAGCTTCGAACCAAGTTCCACTGCAAGCTAAAATCAAATCTTTTACTTCTTTGGTTTTTGTTTGATAGATAGGATCGGCATTTGAAAGGTCAAATGAGCGATATAAACTCAATAAAACGGGAATACTTTTTTCTGGTTGATCTGCTTGAAATTCAGATTTTAAATTGCTTATTAAATGCTGAATATCTGTTGTTTTATCAAATCTAGTCCAATCTATTTTGATGCCTTCCATTAAATCCTCTTTGGGCAAGTCACCTTTCCAAACAGAGAAATATTCAATTGCACTTCCGCGTTGTTTACTACTTCCAAAGCCCTGACTTTTATGCATAGAACGACTTTCTGCTGCGATTTCCCCATAACTTTTACCTAATAGAGGATTGTAAACACCCACGTCAATTTTCAATTGATCGTTAGAAGTATTATCGTTTCCACCAAAATTATAATTATTCCAAAGTATTCTTTTGGCTTGCCAAACGCTCACTTCTTTCAACTGCTCGGGAAATTTATTTGGATTGGCAGCTGCGTCAAAAGCTTCCTGTGCTAAAATGGAAGAAGCAGCATGATGTCCATGTCCAGCTCTTTCGTCGGGCGGAAAACGGGTGATGATCACATCAGGTCTAAACTTTCTGATGATATAAACTACATCCGAAAGGATAGAATCTTTATTCCATATTTTAAAAGTTTCTTCTGGCGTTTTGGAGAAACCAAAATCATTTGCTCGAGTAAAAAATTGTAAAGCACCATCATTTCTTCGGGCGGCTAAAAGCTCTTGTGTTCTAATCAAGCCTAAATCTTCACTTTGCTCGTTACCTATCAAATTTTGCCCACCATCGCCTCTGGTTAAAGCTAAATAACCAGTTTTATAACCTTTTTCTTTAGATAAATAAGCTAGTAATCTGGTGTTTTCATCATCTGGATGTGCGGCAATGTATAACACACTTCCGGTTACGTTTAGCTTTTTTATTCCCTGTAAAATTTCGGATGAATTTAATTGAGGCGAGGTTTGAGCTTTCGTTAGGAGCGTAAAAAAAAGTAGAACGAAGATAAGGCTTCTGAATTTCATGTGAATTGATTTGTGATGTTGATTAATTGACAAAGCAAGTTAATAATTTAATGGGCAGACAATGAGATGAAACTTAAAAATTACGTTACTCAAATATTAAATTTTTAAAAGCTAAAAATCTACCTTAATTTCAACCTATGCAAAAGCAACATCTTTTTTTAATTACTCTGATTAGTTTTTTAGGATTTACATCTTGTAGTTCTGAACATAAAGCTGATAAAATTGTAAATCAATCTATCGCTTTTTATGGGATGGATAAGTTGGACAATAAAACAATGAATTTCGACTTTAGGCAATATCACTATCAAATTCAGCTCAAGAAAGGCGATTATTTTTATGAGCGTACCTTTACAGACGATTCATTAGGGAAAGTAAAGGATCAATTATCCAATCATGGTTTTGTGAGAGAAGTGAATGGTTTGGTGGTTCCACAAACGGAGAAGGATTCTTTAAAATATTCTAAATCAGTTAATTCGGTAGCCTATTTTGTGTTGTTGCCATTAAAATTAAACGATCCTGCTGTAGAAAAAGATTATTTAAAAAGTGTCATGGTAAATGGTAAAAGTTACGATGAGATTAAGGTGAAATTTAAGAAAGAGCAAGGTGGAGATCATTTTGATGACACGTTTTATTTTTGGTTTGACCAAGTTGATCATAGTATGGATTATTTCGCTTACAGTGAAGGAGGCATTCGTTTTAGATCAGTAAGGACCATCAATAAAGATGGGGAAATTAAAATCCAAGATTATGATAATTTAACTTCTAAACCTGGTGAAACATTACCTTTAGAAGATTACGGCAAATTATTTGAAGAAGACAGATTGATCAAACTCTCAGAAGTTGCAATCAATAATTTAAAAGTGAAATAGATTTGATGTCAAATAATTAAATAGCGCTTATTATAAGTCAAACCCTAGTCCTACTTTTAATGCTGTTTGGTAATTCTTAAGATCAAATTTGTAATAACTTGGCGCTTTGTGGGCGACCCCTTTTTTAGTTTCTTCTAGTCGTTTAAGGATTTTTTCTCCGATTATTTTTCTTTGAAAGTTCCTTCGGTCTAATTTCTTATTTAAGACAGTTTCATACAACTTCTGAAGCTCTGGCATGGTAAATTTTTCGGGTAATAAATTATAGCCAATAGGATGATAATTTAGGTCTAGTTGCATTTTTTCCAATGCTTTATTAATTATTTCTTGATGATCTAAATGCATATCAGGGAGCGCATCGATATTAAACCATTCGCATTTAGATGAAAAAATATCAGACTCTAATTTTTTTACCTTGTTAAAATCTACTAAAGCATTGTAGCCAACAGTCACAAAGCGCTCAAACATCCAACTTTCCTCAAGCTCCAATCCTAAGTTTTTCAAAAATTTCTGATTGATTTCTTTTGTCGATCTTTCTGGTTTACTAAATACATGAAATTGCTGCAAATAAATATTATCGAGACCTGTGCGATCTAACAATATTCTATTTGCTGCATCATCCATATGTTCTTCTTTTAAGATGAAGCCTCCGGGTAAAGCCCACAAATTAGAATAAAGAGTATGTAGCAATAATACTTTCAGCTCGTTTTTATGAAAACCAAAAATGACGCAGTCTATAGAAATATTTCTCAAATATATTTCTTGGCCATTTTGATAATGAGATGATATCCTATTCCTTAAATCCATTAAGCAAAACTAACAGTACAAAAGGCAAAAAAAAATAAATATGAAATTTTAAATGTTTTATTTATCATTGTGTCATTATAACATAATGAAAAACCTAAATTATTGAAAATGAAAAAATTACTCCCAATATTTATTTTTATTCAGATGAGTTTTGGAGCTCTTGCCCAAAACCAGAACTTAAGTAAAGCAAAAGCTTTAGTCTCTAAAATGACCTTAGAGGAAAAAGTAAAATTTTTAGTAGGTAAAGGGATGAAATTACCTGGTATTGATTTGAATAATGGTCCAACGGTAGGCCAAACTCAAGACTTAGTGGAGGGTGCTGCTGGTACAACGTTTGCTATCCCGAGACTCAATTTACCAACCATTGTGTTGGCAGACGGACCAGCTGGATTAAGAATCCAACCTGTGAGAAAAAGTCAGCCCGATAAAACTTTTTATTGTACGGCATTTCCAATCGGAAGTTTATTGGCTTCATCATGGGACACCACATTAGTAAAGAAAGTAGGCCAAGCTATGGGCAGTGAAGTTAAAGAATACGGTGTAGATATTTTATTAGCTCCAGCCATCAATATTCAAAGGAATCCTTTAGGCGGAAGAAATTTTGAATATTATTCAGAAGATCCCGTGGTAGTAGGAAATATTGCAGCGGCAATGATTAATGGTATCGAATCAAATGGCGTTGGAACTTCTTTGAAACATTTTGCGGTTAACAATCAGGAAACCAATAGGAATTTAGTGAATACTATTGTAAGCGAAAGAGCTTTACGAGAAATCTATTTAAAAGGTTTTGAAATTGCTGTGAAAAAATCACAACCTTGGACCGTGATGAGTTCTTATAATAAATTGAATGGTACTTATACTTCTCAGGAATACGATTTACTCACTACCATTCTTCGTAAAGAATGGGGATTTAAAGGCTTAGTGATGACAGATTGGTTTGGGGGAGACGATGCCGTTGAGCAAATGAAAGCTGGAAATGATCTTTTAATGCCAGGAACATCCAAGCAGGTTGCTGATATTTTAGCAGCTATAAAAAATGGATTTTTATCTGTTAGGATAATTGATGAAAATGCCGTTAGATTAGCCAATCTCATATTATCCTCACCAACTTTTAAAAAATATCCATTTGCAAATCATCCAGATCTGAAAGCACATGCCATTATTGCAAGAAATGCAGCAGCGGATGGTATGGTGCTTCTAAAAAATTTAAATCAAACCTTACCAATGCATCAAATCAAAAATATAGCGGCATTTGGAAACACCTCTTACGATTTTATTTCTGGAGGAACTGGTAGTGGGGATGTGAATGAGGCATACACTATTTCTTTGGTTGATGGTTTAAAGAATGCAGGTTATTTTATTGATGAAGATTTAGGCAGCAGCTATTCGGCATTTATCAAAGCTGAAAAAGCAAAACAACCTCCTAAAAAGTTCTTTTTTGAACTATCTGCTCCTTTGTCCGAAATGAATATTAACGATGACTTACTAAAACAAAAGGCGTTGAGTAGTGATATTGCTTTTATTACTATTGGCAGAAATTCTGGCGAATTTCAAGATAGAAAAGTAGAAAACGATTATTATTTAAGTGATGCCGAGAAAGCATTAATTCATCAGGTATCCATCGCATTCCATGCTCAAAACAAAAAGCTTGTTGTAATTTTAAATACAGGTGGAGTGATGGATGTATCTTCATGGAGAGACGATGCAGATGCTATTTTATTAGCTTGGCAGGGAGGGCAAGAAGCAGGAAATGCTGTTGCAGATATTTTAAGTGGAAAAGTGAATCCATCAGGTAAATTGGCTGTTACTTTTCCAGCCAATTACCAAGAAGTACCAAGTGCTAAATATTTTCCAGGAAAGAACTTGTCTGATAAAGATGTTAAAGGTATTGGAGGTTTCTCTATGGGTTATCCTTCAGAAGTAACTTATAATGAAGGTATTTTTGTGGGTTATCGTTATAACAATACATTTCATGTGAAACCAGCTTATGAATTTGGTTACGGTTTAAGTTATTCGAACTTTATTTATAGTAATCTTAAATTAAGCAGTACAAATTTTAACGGAAATATAACAGCTACAATTGATATCACCAATAGTGGTGAAAAAACAGGGAAAGAGATCGTACAGTTATACTTGTCAGCCCCAGCTCATGAATTAATAAAGCCAGTGGAGGAGTTAAAAGGTTTTGCTAAAACAAAACTACTTCAACCTAAAGAAAAACAAACAATAATGTTCACTTTAAGCGCTAAAGACTTAGCCTCGTTTGATTCTGAAAAAAGCGCATGGGTGGCAGAAACTGGAAAGTATGAAATAAAAATAGGTGCCTCTTCAATGAATATTAAGCAGCGTAAGTCTTTTGAATTGGCAAAAGAATTAACGGTAGAAAAAGTTCATCCTGTATTGATGCCACAAGTACAAATTAATGAGTTGAAGCCTTCAAAATAATAAAAAAAGAAGGTCTTTCTGCTTTTGCAGAAAGACCTTCTTTTTTTTAAAGCGATAACAGCTTACAAAATTAGGTGGACAATCGAGTAAACGATGCCTGCCAAAACAGCTGAAACTGGAATGGTTAAAATCCATGCCCAAACTAGGCTATAAGTAACTCCCCACCTTACAGCGGAAACTCTTTTTGTTAATCCAACTCCAATAATAGAACCTGTTATGGTATGTGTAGTAGAAACTGGAATACCGAAATGCTCTGTTATTCCTAAAGTTATCGCACCTGCGGTTTCGGCACTTACCCCTTCTAAAGCAGTTACTTTAGTGATTTTTGTACCCATCGTTTTAACAATTTTCCATCCACCACTCATCGTACCTAGTGCAATGGCCGAGTAACAAGCAATTGGTATCCATTCTGGCATTGGTGAGCCAGCTGCAACTACATTATTAGCAATTAAGGCAGCAAAAATAATTCCCATTACTTTCTGGGCATCATTACCACCATGAGTAAAACTTAATGCGGCAGATGAAACTAATTGAAGCCTTTTAAACCATTTTTCTGCTGTTGCGGGTTTAGCATTTTTGGAAATATTAATAATAATCAAATTAATGACTATAGCGATTACCATCCCTATAATTGGTGCTAAAACAATAAAAGCAATTACTTTGAAAATAGGGGAAAGGTTAACTGCCTGCATCGCAGAATCTCCTAAAAAAATAGCATTCGCCATACCTGCACCTGCAAAACCACCAATTAAGGTATGGGATGAGCTAGATGGGATACCATAATACCATGTTAAGAGATTCCAGGATATGGCAGCAATTAAACCTGCAAAAACAACTTCTAAAGTGATATAGTTAGCATAAACTGTTTTAGCAACAGTATCAGCAACTTTATGATCAGTAAAATAAAAATATGCTGCAAAATTGAATAATGCTGCCCAAAGTACGGCTTGAAAAGGGGATAAAACTTTGGTTGATACTATGGTAGCAATTGAATTGGCGGCATCATGAAAACCGTTGATAAAATCAAAACATATAGCCAAGATAATAACAACGATAAGTAGTGTGGTAACCATTATAGCAGGATTTTTTTTAGATTTAAGCGTTTTTAACCAATATTGTTTCTAAAACATTGGCAACATCTTCGCACATATCTGTAGCGGTTTCTAAACCGTTTAAAACTTCTTTATACTTCATAATTACTTTAGCGTCTTCTTCAAAATCGAATAAATCGCCAATTGCTTTATCAAATATATAATCAGCTTGATTTTCGATGCTATTAATTCTTACACAAGAATCAGTAATAACTCGAATGTTCTTAAGGTTTTTCAGTTCTTTAATTGCTTTATCCACATCAACACAGCTCTGCGCTACTAACTCAGCTAATTTTTTGATCGGCTCTGTCATATCGAATACATTGTAAAGCAAAATACGATTGGAACTACCATGCATGTAGTCGGCAACATCATCCAAAGCAGTAGCAAGACTGTGTATATCCTCCCTATCAAACGGAGTAATGAAAGTTTTACCTAATTCTAAATAGATTTGATGAGTGATCTCGTCACCTTTATGCTCTAATTGTTCAATTTCCTTGTGTAAAGGCTCTCTTGCTGCTAAATCATCTGTGTTAACAAGCTTCTTAAGCATTACAGACATTTCTACTAAATTGGAACTGGCACTTTCAAAAAGAGGGAAAAATTTTCTGTCTTTTGGGATGAAATAAGAGAATATATTGTTCATTACTAATCAATAGTTTTAGACTGCAAAACTACTATCCCTATGTTAATATAGTGTTAAGTTTTAAGTATTGGGTTGGTATTAATTAAAGGAATGTTTATGCGGGCATCTTTACATCGTTTCAATGTAAACCCAAAAGTAGATCCTATACCAGAGGTACTTCTTACATTAATGGTTTGATCATGAGCTTCAACAATATGTTTCACAATAGCTAAACCCAGTCCTGAGCCTCCAATTTGTCTTGATCTGCTGGTGTCAGTACGGTAAAAGCGCTCAAATAATCTTGGTAAATATTTTTCTTCAATACCTATTCCATCATCTGTTATTTCTATTAAATATTGATCATGAAGCTGAAATATGGTGATTGAAGTGGTCCCGTTTTCTTTTCCGTATTTGAAAGAATTGTCTATCAAGTTCACTAAAACCTGTCTTATCTTTTCTCTATCAGCTTCAACCCAAGTTGGCACATCATATTTATCTTTAAATGCCAAATTGATTTTATATTTTTTTGTCTTCAACTCTAAGGACTCCATCACTTCCTTCACTAAGGAGGTCAGCTCAAACTTTTGATAATTGATAGGAATTTCACCGCTTTCTAGTTTAGATATTTCATTTAAATCTTTTATTAAAAAAGATAATCGATCTACATTTTTAGAAACTTTATTTAAGAAATTTTTTGCTGTTTCTGGGTCTTCTAATCCCCCGTCTTGTAAAGCTTCCACATAACCTTCAATCGCAAAAAGAGGAGTTTTAAATTCGTGTGAAATATTTGATAAAAATTCACGACGGAATTTCTCTTGTTTCTTTAAATCGTCAATCTCTGATTTTTTGTCCCTTGCCCACTCTTTTACTTCCTGTTCTACATCGTTTATTGGGTCTGGACTTACGTATTCGCCTAAAGCATCTTTTAAATCTCTACCTAGTTTTAAACTGTGTATCATTTTATAGATGATTTTAATTTTAGAGTAGACATATTTTTCTATCAGATAATAGAAAACGAAATAACTTACAACAGTAGCAACACTGAGAGAAATTAAAAACCAGTACCAATTGTGTTGAAAATATAAGTTTACGCAACCAATGGAGATCCCAACAGCAAATGCATTTAAGAAAACTAAGGTCCGTAATTTCATTCTGCAAGATAAATATTTTTTTAAAATAGTTTACCGTGAGTTTTTTGAATGATTTTTTGAGTCAAAGATGGAAATTTCCGCAAGGAAGAAACAGCGAATGAAGTCAGAATTTTATTGCCGAATATATTTTGAATCCCTCTGCCGATTTTTAATCTTAAAGCAAATTCATATTTCCATTTTTGTTGATATTGATTTTCTAAACAGATTCTTTTTTGTGAATTGATGCCTTCGCTACATTGCTTTATAATTTCATTTGATAAAATTTTAGCCGAATGGATAGCAATAGCCATTCCGTTTCCACAAAGTGGAGCAATCATTCCAGCGGTATCGCCACACATTAAAATGTGATTTTCTATTAATGATTTTTGTTCAAAAGAAATCTCATTAATCGTTTCGGGTTGTTTCCACACAAAATGAGATTGCTCAAAAATATTTTTAAGAAGCGGATTTTGATAAAGAATATTTTCTTCCATTACTGGGATAGAACCATATTTTTTAAGGTGCTTGTTTTCAGCCAAATAGCATAAACAATAGAAATCCTTTTCAATTTTACTGATACCACAATAACCACCTTCGAAATTGTCTAGTTGGATTAAATTTTTTGGAAAATCGGTTTGGATATGATATTTGACGCCTAAGTAGGGACTGCGTTGATAGAAAAATTTACGATTAAGTTTTTGATCTAGATTAGATCTTTTTCCAAAAGCGCCAATGACTAAATCGGCGTTTATGTTTTGAGTCGGGGTTTCAATTTTAAATTTTTCATCCAAAAACTGAACGTCTAAAACTTTAGTGTTGAGCAAAAAATTAACACCTAAAGATTTTGCCAGTTGATAACATTGAAAATCTAATTGGAAACGGCTGATACCAAAAGCGCCTAAATCTAATTTTGCGGATAATGATTTACCATTTGGGGCACTTATTTTTAAATGAGATATTTTTGAAGCGTCCAAATCCTCAGGATTTAAACCTAGAGATTTAAGAAATGGTAAAACTTCATTGCTGATATATTCGCCACAAACTTTATGAAAAGGATAGCTTTTGCGCTCGATAACGTCAACTTCAAAACCTGCTTTCGCCAAAACAATTGCATTGATTATGCCAGCCAAGCCACCTCCAATAATTACAATATTTGGTTTCGAAATCATTTAAAAATAATCACTTGCCATCTAAAAGCCCACATCCATTTAATGGTATAGTTTATTGCACCAGCTTTTTTAAGTAAATCTTTTAGCTCGTTTTTTTTAAAACTACGCATCACCGAAACTTTACTATCATGTTTTACCATAGGCGATTTGGAGAAAAGTTGGGTTAAAATCCCAATTGAATAATAAGCAAACGGGTGGCGATGTAAATCATTAATGATAACTGCTTTTCTTGCAGAAAACAGCATTTTATTTACCAATATTGACCATTTCTCATCCTCAAAATGATGTGTAAATAAACTACTAATCACAAAATCAAACTCATTTTCTTTAAAGTCGTCTTTTAAAACGTCCTTTAAAATAAAACTCACCTTTGCATTTCCTTTAAATTGTTTTCTTGCATATTCTATGGTTGCTGGCGTAGCATCTACTCCTATATACGTAGGATAGATTTTCTGCTGATCGAATTGCTTTTGAAGCACTTGAAAGGTATCACCACTGCCGCATCCCCAATCCGAAATGGAATCTCTGGAATTGACTTTTACTTTATTAAAGGCATCAAAAAAAACAGAAAAGCCTCCAAGTAATTTGTTGATGACATCGAGTTCTTTTAGAACGGGATTTAATTCTTCGGGAGAAAGCCCAAAGTCGTCCATGATCTCATCTTCGTTGCTGCGTTTGCTAAAATCAGGCATAAGTTAAGACCATGCTTTCGAAAGTTAATCCCGGACCAAAGGCAAAACTCATGATTTTTTCGTTGTTGTTTTTAAGTTTTAATTTTTTGCTTAATTCATCTAACACAAACAATATTGTTGTTGATGACATATTGCCAAAGTTTTTTAAAACGGTATAGGCATGTTCGTTTTGATCATTTGTTAATTGAAAAACTTCATCACAAACCTCTAATATTTTTCTTCCTCCTGGATGTATAGCAAAAGAACCAATTTCGTCTAAAGCCAGATTTGCCTTTTTCAACAATTTCTCCGATATATTTTTTATGCCTGATTTGATTTGCTTAGATACCTTATTAGTCAACTGCATTTCGAAACCATGATTACCAATTTTCCATGCCATTTCGTTTTTAGCTTCGGTAACCACTTCGGTATAAAAGGAATCTATTTTAAATAGTTTTTCAGTAGCGAATTCTTCATTTTGCACCAAAACCGCAGAAGCCCCATCGGCAAATAGAGAGTTTGACAGCCAATTGTCCAATGTATTTTCTCGCTGAAAATGTAATGTACATAATTCAACGTCAACAATTAATACGTTCGAATTTGGCTGTGCCCTACAAATATAATCTGCAACCTTTAATGCGTTAAACGCTCCATAGCAGCCCATAAAATTGATACAAGTCCGTTCGGTATTTGGGTTTAAACCTAGTTTTTCTACAATTTCTATATCCAAACCAGGGGCATACATTCCAGTACAACTCACTGTAATTAAATGCGATATGTTAGTTTTATCAAAACCTTTGATTTGATTTAGGCAGTTCTCAATTGCATGGGTACTTAAATTTAAAGCTTTAAATTGGAAGAGATCTCCACGAAGTGAGGTAGACGGAAAAGGCTCTAAACCTAAACCGTTTCCAAAAAAATCATATTCTCCTCTAATCTTTCCAAAATCGTTTAACACAGAATGACGAAAATCAATTCCCGAAACTTGGTATAGTTTTTCTAATCGACGAGCGTTTGGAGCATCCAGCTGGTGCGCATCCTTCATAAACTGAAAGATTTGCTCTTGAGAAAAACGATTCTCAGGATTGCTGGTGCCAATTGCCGAAATAATGCTGCTCATCTGCTTTTGTTTTTTTAAATTTAGTGTTTAATATTTTAACCGTTTATGGCAAACCCCAATGTTAAATCTGTTTTTCTCCATTTGCGTTTGCCATTTTCTCTTTTTTTGCTGCCCGTTTTTCTATTTGCCTTAGCAACTGTACCCCAACTTAACATAGCTAATGCAATTGTGGTTTTTATTGTTTTGCATCTTTTTACCTATCCAGCAAGTAATGGCTACAATAGTTATTTTGATAAAGACGAAGGTAGTATAGCTCTTATCAAAAATCCACCCAAAGTTAATTACGCTTTATACCTCACCTCGGTTTCTTTAGAATGGTTTGGGGTTTTGTTGGCACTATTTGTTAATTGGCGGTTTTGTGTAGGAGTAATTTTTTATAATTTTTTATCCAAAGCTTACAGCCATCCCTCTGTAAGACTAAAAAAGTATGCAATTATCAGTTTTTTAGTGGTTTTTATATTCCAAGGAGCATTTATTTATTATATGAGCTTCTTCGTTATTTCAAATTTTAATTTTGGCTTTACAGTCGATGTCTTTCTAGCGGGATTTATTTGTTCCTGTTTAATTGGGGCAACTTATCCACTTACGCAAATATATCAGCATAAAGAAGATGGCAAAAGAGGAGATAAGACTTTAAGTATGAAACTAGGTTATAAGGGCTCTTTTATATTCTCGGGATTATTGTTTTTATTCGGAACAGTTTTAATGTTTATTTACTGGAAAAATAATCATAATCTAAAAAATTTCTGGATTTTTATTGCTTGTGGATTACCAGTAATAGGTTTTTTTGTTTTTTGGCTTACAGCAGTTTGGAAAGATCAAACAGCAGCGAATTTTAAAAATATGATGCGAATGACTTTGATTAGCAGCTCGGCAATGTTGATTTATTTCTCGTGGCTTTGCTTTTTTGCTTGAGCTAAATTTTTAATCAGCTCAATGTATTCTAATGGGAAATGATGCAATTCGGCACCTTCTAAAATAACTTTTAAATAACCTTCTTGTGGAAAAAGACTTTCTGCTAATTTAGGACACATGAATGTAAAAGCTTTTTTTACACCATTATCAGTTTCAATATCAGTTTCAATTAAGTTATAAAAGGGTTCCGTCTGTCTTAATAACTCAAATTTGGTTTTTGGTAATTCATAGATGACACCTAGAGTATATTCTCCGTTTGCAGCAATTAAGTTAGCTCTTGCAGTTCCATCGGGGTTTTGTCTATTAAATCTTAAAGCATAATTTTTCAGTTTCCCTTTTTCGAAAGAAATTATAGGTTCATTAATCCTAAATTCTATTAACGCTAAATTTAGGCTACTCCCATATCCAAAATAAAAAAAGGAATTCTTCATATTACTTTTCTCCGTTCCACTCGGCATAAAATTGTTGGAGGTATTGCTCCATAAATTCATGTCTTTGCGCAGCAATTTTTTTACCAGTAGTGGTGTTCATTTTATCTTTAAGCAAAAGCAACTTCTCGTAAAAGTGGTTGATAGTTGGCGCTGTACTTTTTTTATAAGCTTCTTTACTGATATTAATATCGGGTTTTATTTCGGGATTATACAATTCCCGATTTTTAAAACCACCATAAGTAAAAGCTCTGGCAATACCAATGGCTCCAATAGCATCTAATCTATCGGCATCTTGTACTACTAACATTTCGGGAGAGGTAAAGTTTAATTTTCCCAAACTACTTTTAAAAGACATGTTTCTGATGATTTGCTGAACATGATTTATGATAGTTTCCGTAACCTTGATAGATTTTAAAAACTCACCTGCTCTTCTTGGGCCAATTTCTTCATCACCATCATGAAATTTAGCATCGGCAATGTCATGTAATAAAGCTGCAAACTCTACCACTTCTAGGTCAACGTTTTCTTCTTTAGCGATGGTTTTGGAAGTTTTCCAAACGCGTTCTATATGCCACCAATCATGCCCAGCTTCGGCATTTTGTAACTCTCTTTTAACAAAATCAATAGTTTCTTCAATCCGATTAGTCATGATACAAATAAAGGAAATGCTTTTGGTTTATAGAATGATTTGTGTCATTTTAAAACAAGAAAAGGTTAGTGAAATATTTCACTAACCTTTTCTTACAATTTTTAAAATTATTATTTCTTTGTTAAAAGACTTACAGCAGCAGTGTCTACAAACCAGTTCAAAGTGCCGTTTGCAGGCTTAATCAATTGTGCAGGATATTGAACCACGTTTCTTTCGCCTTCTAAAACTGCCTTTATTGCATTCGCTTTATTAGCTCCAAAAGTAAGAAACGCAACATTTTTAGCTTGATTGATTAAAGGAGCAGTAAAGCTAATTCTATACGCTTTTTTATCCTCAAGATAAACTTCTTTCACCAGTTCTTCATCTATCCAAACCAATGAGGTATGTGGGAAAATGGAAGCGGTATGCGCATCATCACCCAAACCCAAAATGATTAAATCAAAAATGGGCTGTTGGTCAAAATGACGACAAATGCATCTTTCATAATCCTGAGCCGCCGAAGCAGGATCTAAACTGGTATCTATTTTACAAACTTGCTCCTCGGGAATGTTCAATGGGTCTAAAAGGGTTTCTTTTGCCATCAAATAATTGCTAT